>CAZBCT010000097.1:0-11908 GCA_964490485.1 uncultured Candidatus Brocadia sp.
ACACACCCCCGGCCCCTCTTTTTAGAGGGGAGATTTAAAGTCGTTGCCAAAGGCAGCCTAATTTACATCATTTCTTCAGAACTTCCTTGATAGCGTTAACCACATCGTCAACATCCTGCCCGGTCATATTGGGGAAAAGGGGCAGCGAACAGATACGGTCGGAATTCCATTCGGTATTGGGAAGCATGCCGCGGCGCATTCCCATCTTTTCAAGATAATACTTCTGCAGGTGTATGGCACGAAAATGAAGACCCGTGCCGATATTGCGTGACTTCAGCTCCTTCATAAAGTCATCGCGACTCATACCTGCCTTATCCGTATCGAGGCGCACGATAAAGAGGTGCCATGCGTGCCTGACGGGATACTTCACGTCCGCAAGAGGAAGCAATTCGTCTATCTCTGCAAGACGCTTGCGATACAGCATCGCAAGGTCAGTGCGTTTGGCATTGAACTCTTCCAGCCGGGCAAGCTGTCTCAGGCCAAGCACAGCCGAGATGTCCGTCATGTTGTACTTATAGCCAGGTTCCAGCACCTCCGCCTGCGGAGAGCGGCCCTGCATCTGCCTGTCGAACGCGTCAACGCCAAGGCCATGAAACTTCAGCCGCCGGATACGTTCGACCAGCGCAGCATCGTCAGAGCAAAACATCCCTCCCTCGCCGGTAGTCATATTTTTTATCGGATGAAAAGAGAATATCGAGGTGCCGGTCTTGCCAACACGGCGGCCTTTGTAGAGTGTGCCGGCTGCATGAGCTGCATCTTCGACGATAGCCACACCTTGCTTCTTTGCCAACTCCAGTATGGGGTCCATATCGACCGCAGAGCCGGCGAAATGAACGGGAATTACCACCTTTGTCTTCGGTGTCATCGCAGCCTCGATAGATGCGGCGGAAACCATCAGTGTGTCACGATTCACATCAACAAAGACCGGCCTGGCTCCTGCCAGAACAGCCAGATTCACGGTTGATACCCAGGTCATTGAGGGCGTAATGACCTCGTCCCCCGGGCCGATGTCGAGGGCTTTGAAAATGACGTGCATGCCTGCAGTTGCCGATGTAAGCGCGACCGCGGCAGGACAGCCGATGTACTCCGCGAACTTCTTTTCAAAATCGGCCGCCCTCTGGCCGGTGGTTATCCAGCCTGAACGAAGGACCTCCGCCACTGCAGCGATGTCATCTTCGGTAATAGTCGGCACTGAAAATGGTAGAAACTTACTTCTCATTGGTCGTCTTGTCTCCAATATCTTGGGTTGTATTTTGACTGTTCAGGAGCCATACCCCCCATCTTTTCTGCCGTGACGATTTTGATTCAAACGGCAGGGGCTTTTCTTCAAATGTCGGTGCGGCAGACAAAAGGCGTGACAACTCGACGGGAAGGGCATCCACATCTCTTGCCTGGGCAATAAGCACCCCAATCTGGTCGCTTTGCAGGAACGACATGACGGCCATTTTGTCAGGGTCTTGTTCGTCAGCATGCTTGTCCTTGTATCTGAGAAATGTTACGGGTGATTCTTTACCCAGATAGAATACCATTTTTGCATCGATGTTCCCTTTGTCCATCAGGGCGATGCGGTCAGACGGTATCCATGCCGTAGCGCTTTGAATCCCGGAGATAAACTGATGTTCTGACCTGTAATCCTCAAGAGCATTTTGCTGCACGCAGAAAAATCCGCCCATCAAAACAAACGCCACTGCTGCCAGGGGGAGGAAGGCCTTCTCTTCCGGCTGTACAGTCAGGCGATGAGCAGCTCTTGACGTAATTACTGCGGCTGCTATCGCTGCCAGGGCTACGAGTATACCGGCAAGGCTGATACCAACCAGCGAAACACCGGCACTCTTTGGTGGGACTACAAGAAACACCAGGAAGATCACCAGCTCAAGGGCTGCCGCGCCGAAGAGTATCCCCTTCTGGATATTGAATCCCGCAGAAATGATGCGTGAAGGAATAAACTCTTTCATGCGCATCAGGATGACGGCAGTCAGAAGTGCGCAGAAAGGGATAATAGGCAAGATGTAGTAGCTGCGCCGAGAACCGGAAAGGGTGAAGAAAACGAATATCAGGACAATAACCTTGAACAGCCAGTGTGCGTTCTTATCCAGTCTCGCAAAGTACTTTACTCCGGCAATGAGAGCTGCAATAAAGAGCGGCGCCCACGGCAGAATGAGCAGGGGCACCGAATGAATATACGTGTAGATGGGCGCCTTGTGGTCGAAGGGAGAGAAGAACCTCTGGATATTCTCCTGCCAAACAAGGGCCAGGCCGCTGGAATTGTAAGATGCCGGGTTAGTCTTTGACGACCAGATGAAAGGGACAAAGTAAATTGCAATGCCTATGGCAAGAGCAAAGAGCGATGCGGGGCTGAGGAACGCCTTCCATCTCTTGCCGGCTATGGCGTCGGGCAAGATACCTATGGCAGTTACGACTGCCGCCACCGGGCCTTTACAGAGCGAACCAGCGAAGGCAATCAGATAGAGTACTAAAAACGTGGTGAAGTTGAGTTTGTCGCGCCTCGACCAGTACCAGAGTATCGCCAGCATCACGGTTGCGAGATTCTCTGTGTCGGCTGCAGCCATACGCGACTGGGATATGAGGCCATAACTTGACAGCAGTATCATCGCGGCAATGCGGCCAACCGCAGGCGACCACAGCCGCCGACCAAGCCTAAGGGTTGCCCACACCGCCAATACGCCCGCAATCGCGCTCGGTAGACGGACTACAAGCTCGTTCAACGCTCCAGAAATGAGGGCTAGCGCTGCAATCAGCCAGTAAGTGACCAGCGGCTTGTCGAAATACGGTTCGCCGTTGATAGTCGGGTGAAAATAATCCCCACTGAGCAGCATTTCTCTTGTTATCGAGGCCCACCGGCCCTCCGCACCCCAAAGCGCGCGGTCGCCGAGGGCAAAGAATACGAGGACGCACGCCAGGACGAGTATTACTATATCGAGCCGCTCGTATCTTTCAGCAAATCCGTTCTGTTCTCTATTCATATGAAGAAAATTATACGTTTTTTCGTAACACTTTAGTTTTTTGAAAAATAACCCCGTAGGGGTGAAATGTTTATAGAAAATCTGATATCTGATATATAAAACCTTAGCCCCAGAGGAGCGGCATGTTGTTTCTGTGTTTCCCATGCCGCTCCTCTGGAGCTTGATTGTGGCATAATGGTATGTCTATAAACATATCGCTCCTAACGGAGCTTTTCATAGTATTTTTATAAAATACTAAAGTATTACTTTTTTTCTAATATAACATGCGTACTATTCTGACATATGGCATGTAACCTCTCTTTATGAATCCATTCCTGCTTTTTCTGGTAATCATCTATGCTCATCACGACATAAAGAGAACATTCTTGATCAGAAATAAGTTTTTCTACTCTGGTATCTGCCTCTATTTCCAGCACATTTTTCCCACTGTAAAAGACAAGACTTGGCTTAGTTCTGCCGTAAGTTAAAAGCATATAATTCTTCTTGTCTGAAAGACAGTTTTGCACAATGCCCTTTGTGGACCGAAATGTCCCTATGTATTTCACCGAATAGGCCATGATAATACCAAGTACCAAGCAATTCGTAAAACAAAAAATCTTTATGATTCGGAGAAAACGCCTGCTTCTGAAGAAAGCACAGATCGATACCACTGTCCCAACGGAAAGCACAACAGTGGGAATGATCATATGAATTGTGGATAAACCGTGCACCGCTGGCGCCCATTTTAGCATGATAAAAATGAGTGCAAGGGGAATCGTTGCGGACACGAATAGCGCAAGCCACAATGTCCATAAGTAGCTGTTTCCAAAGGTGCCTTTCGTTTCCCATCGGGAAAGTGACCTGGTTAGCAATGCAATGGCAGGGGAAATGGGAAGGATATAGGTCATCAATTTCGAGTGAGACAGAGAAAAAAAGAATATGGTAAATATGAACCAGGAAAAGAAAAAATACATCTGTCTTTTTTCTTCAACCGGCATACTTTGCCCTTGTTTTAAGATAGGTATAAATGGAATAAATACAAACAGCGACCAGGGGAAAAATCCCAAGAAAAATACCTGAACATAATAATAAAAAGGTTGTGGATGGGCATAGCCGCTGACAAATCTGCCTGACATCTCCTGTGAAAGCAATGCAAAGATTTGTTTTGTACCCAGGGATAACCAGAAGGGAATACCCCACGCACAAATAATACCCAGGAAAAGCAGGAATCCCGGCAGACACCAAATACTCCTGATAGAGTGAAAATCGCGTATCCATAAGAGAAAACCAATAGTAATCAGGACGAACAACAAGAGACCTACCGGCCCTTTTACCAGAAAAACCATACTCAGGAGAAAGTAGAGGAATAACCGCCTGAGGTTGCTTTTATTAGCTTCCGTATATTCAATGAAAAAAAGGTAAAGGCTGGCGCTGACAAAAAAGGTTAGTAGCATATCCGTAATACATAACCGGGAAACGAAAAAGAACAGTGGGCTGACCATCAGCATCACGCCAGCCCAAAATCCATTTTTACGGTCTTTAAGTCGCTTTCCCCATAGATAGGTAATCATTACCGTGCCTATGGCTGCCAGGGTTGAGGGCAATCGTGCGCTGAATTCGCTTATCCCAAAAATTTTATATGATACGGCAATAACCCAATAAAAGAGAGGCGGTTTATTAATACGCGGAGCGCCATTAAAGTGCGGCACAATCCAGTTGTTGTGCATCACCATATCGTTCGCGGTAGAGGCATAACGAGGTTCATCAGGGTCAACAAGTGGTATCGACCATGTATAAAACAGAAACAGAACAAGACCAATTACGATTAAGCCTAAAAGAAAAGGAATGTCCTTTTTTGTTAGCCTTTCCGCAGGATGCCTATTCAGTATTGTTTCCATTTTTCAAATGCTTAAATTATAAAACTAAGGGTATGCCCTTTTGATGACGACGCTGAGGAGATAACGTGGTATTTCCGTGATCTTGCAGCTTATTTCGCTCGCAAAAATTTGTTTTTTTTCAGATACCAGGCAACAAAAAATGCACAGGTGTTGATCATAGATAAAATTGCCAGAGGCCACAACGTGTATTTGCTGGCATCATAGCCATAGTCCAGATATGTATTCTTCATGATTAAAAACATCAGTCCCGTTATCCATACAAAGGGCGTGGCATATTCTTTGACAATCAATCGGTTCCATTTAAATTCCATGCTTTTGATGGTGTTTCCTATACCTGAAAAGTTAGGGATGATGCGGTTGACCCGTTTACAGTAATCTTCGAACTCCTGACCAAATTTTTTCTCCAAATAAATTTCCTCTGCGCAGATGATCGATAGATAGGCGAAAAGAAGAAGCGGGATTCCAAATACAATGAACAGGAGAGAATTCCCGGCAATCCCCACTCCAAGAAGAATTAAAAGATTTCCCAAATAGAGGGGGTTTCTGCAATGGGCAAAAATCCCATCCTGAACAAGGGTTTCCGCATACACTTTCTTTTTTTTACCTCCGCGCTTGATATAGGCAAGTCCAATGGTAAGTGCCCGCAATGCCTGTCCACTCAGCGCTATGATAGTGCCAATAACAATTTCCCACATCTCAACGAGATGATTGTCAAACAGCGGCCATGTCCCCTCGAAAAAAAGCAAGGTAAAAACCAGGGGGAAAAGGGCATTCCGGTATCGGAAAAAGAAGTTACCTGTTTTGACCATCATTTTATTGCTATCATTCCGCAGAAGTTGTACCATTTAAAAAATACATCACAATATCGGAAACCTTCCTTAAGCAGGAGTTCCCTGTTTTCCAGTAATTTGTAAGGGATCAATACGTTTTCGAGCGCTTCTCGTTTCTGTGCGATTTCTAATTCGCTGTACCCATTTCGTTTCTTGAAGTCATAGTAGTACTTTATGAAGAGCCGGTTAAAAACAGAGTCTTCCCCCAAGACTTTTTCCACAAGGATCAGGCATCCGTTCTCATTCAATCCCTTTAGAATGCTGCCGATTAATTTATCCCGATTTAAGGGTCTGATGAATTGAAGCGTAAGAATCATGACCACGACCGAGGCATTCTCGATATTTACCCCTTGATTCAAATCGGCGCAGATCAGCTCATGTTCCCGGGAGAAATGGTGTGCACTGAGTTTCTGTTTGCACCTGACAAGCATGTCCTGCGAGTAATCGACGCCAACGAATTTTACTTTACTGGGGATATTTTGGCTTAAATTGAGCAGGGTAGTACCCGTGGAACATCCGAGATCGTAAATAGTTGTTCCTTCAACGGCAAAATCAACGGCCATTTCACCGATCATTCGTTGGATTTCCCGATAGAACGGAACAGACCGCTCCAGCATGTCGTCAAATACTGAAGCGACTTTCTCCCCAAAGGTAAAGTCTGCTATCGTAGTCATGTTTTCTTTAAATATTTCGTCCTTTGACATAAAAGAATACCATCAGATTTTTTAAAGGAAAATTAAAAAGCCGTTTGCTACACCAATCGAACCAACCATCTTGCCTTTGTATTTCGCTCCATGTGCCTGAGCACAATTCTCAATAACCCGCAGATGATTTTTCCGTTCAAACACTAAATGCGAATTTATTCAACAGCAGTCTTTAGGGGATTGTTCCCTTCGCCAGTTGCCGTGGACAATCGTCTTTTCTTTTTATAAATTAACATAATATTGCGCGTATAAATAAAAATTCCTGAGCATTGTCCCATGATAAATACCGGATCGTGCTTGTAAGTTGCATAGGTAAATAATATGACGCTGCCAACCATGCTTAAATACCAGAATACCCCTGGGATAATGCTTTCGCCACACTTTTCCGAGACAATCCATTGTATAAAAAATCTGGAGCCAAACAGAACTTGTCCAATAAAACCAAGCACAACCCAGGAATTAATATGTGTTATAAGATTATTCATTTTCTACCTCATAATTAAGTTTCCTTTTTTTCATCCACCGAACAACCAATAAATCTATAAATGCCCTGAATGCCCTGTTAGATATCCCGTACTTTGATTTCCCGAATTTCCGGGGATAATGGTTCACAACGATTTCAGTAACGGTAAACCCTTCCATCTTAAACAGAGTGGGTAAAAACCGATGCATGCCGTTGAACAATTTGATTTGATCCAGACATTCCTTCCGATATGCTTTAAGTGAGCATCCTGTATCTTTAATATTTTCCCATGAGAGTTTGTTTCTTATAAAATTTGCCACCGTTGACGAAACCCGCTTTATCCACGGGTCATTTCTCTTCTGCCTCCATCCACATACCATGTCATAAGAATTCAGCTTTTCAAGTAATTTCAGGATGTCTGCGGGATCATTCTGCATATCAGCATCCATAGAAGCAACATATTTCCCCTTAGCAGATTTAAAGCCGGCATCCATTGCCGCCGTTTGGCCTGCGTTCCGCTTGAAATGAATTGTTCGGAAGTTTTCATATTCAGCACACCATTCCTTCAGTTTTTCAGTACTGCCGTCCGTACTGCCATCGTTCACTAAGATCACCTCGTAATTATTCCCCTGCATGGCAAGGAGAATAGAATGCCCAAGAAGTTCAATATTATCTACCTCGTTGTATAATGGAATAACAATAGAAATATCTGGCTTTTTCATCTTCGGCAAATCTAATTAGTTCTTTTGAAAATAAGCGTTACCTGGCGTTTTTTGGTGGAAACATCCAACGTGTTTAATGTACCATCAAGCACATAATCTTTTATTTTTTCAAATAATTTCTTTTCAATAATACAGAGTGGTTGCTGGTCGGGGGCATTCATAAAGGTCTTTAATTCATGTATACTTTTAATCATTGGGACGTGCATCTTCAGGTTTAAATTTACGATATTCCATAAAGATCCTCCTAGTTCATATCCGCATATATGGTAGGTATTCAGGTCTCCCAGTTCTTTTTTAATCGTATAAGTCAGCTTTGTTCCAAAAGCCTCATTCCGTGAATGGACAGTAAGGCAATGGACATATATTCCCCATCCTATGACGGTTGTGAGCATACAGATAGTAAAATACACATTGACTGATCTATTCTTCCGATGGAGAGACAAAAACACTTTTATTATTATGAGAAGCATCGCCAGAGAGATGACTATTCCAATCCAGGAATAGTTGAAAAAGTAGGCAGGTACAATAACAAGAAGGATTGCCGTCAAACCGATCATTGTGAAAATAATCCATCGTACCGATAAGCGAAGCCATGGAGGAAGAATGACTGACCCTTTGAGGGTGTCGTCAATGAGTGCCGCCATTAAAACTGATACTGCGGGATAAAGGGGGAGCATGTACCGTGGATGTTTTGCTTTCACAACACATAAAAATGCGAAAATAAGCACAAACCAGCAGAAAATAAATGAAATGTATTCATCTCCTTCGCGCCATTTTTTATAGGCATATATTGTAGAAAATGGAATAAATAATGACCAGGGGAAGAAATCTTTCCAAATATTGATAAAATAAAAATAAAAGGGCTCGCTGTTATTTACCGGTTTATTAACCCGGGTCAGAAATTCTCTCTTTATGGTAGCCATAAAGGGTTCAAACCCTACCTTTAAACAATATAAGAGGCACAAGCCAACCATCAGCATAATGAGAATACTACCCTCTCGCCATTTCATTTCTTTAAAGGCCTTTAAATCCCCCTGGAAAGCCAAAAAAGCTGCAATGATACCCAGGACAAAGATCATTCCCAACGGTCCCTTTGCTGCGATAGCAAAGAACATGGCGAGATGCATACCAATATAAAATTCTTTCTTTTGTTTGTATCCAAGGTAAAAGAAAAAGAGGGCTAGTGCTATAAAGAGGGTAAAGAGCATATCGGGCAAGGCAGATCTGCCGTACCAGAAATATCTTTGAGAAGTAGCAAGGATGATAGCAGCGATAAAGGCAGCACGTTGATTAAAGAATCTTTGAGTAAAGTAATAAATCACAAGGATACCTGAAAAGCCTGCGATGGCGCTCGGTAATCGAGCGGTAAGGGGAGTTACTTGATCTCTGATGGAAGAAAAAATGGCAATCAACCACATCAACAGGGGTGGTTTATTCATATAGGTTCCACCATGTAAATGGAGCACAAGCCAGTTTCCGCCTTGCATCATCTCCTGGGTGATCTCTGCAAACCGCCGAGCATCCTTAATCTCAAAACTCCTGCTTCCAAGTTCAAAAAAGAAAAGAAAGGTACTTATACCCACAAGGGTGCAAAACAAATAATGTTGTTTTAAGAATATATGTAATCGATTCATTTCCATCGTGGGACGCCAAATTAAAAAATATCTAGCAACGAGAGTTCCAGGAAGAATTGAAAAGAGAAGTTAAAGCAGAATGGGGTTCTAAGTACCCGGAATGTGTACAAGTTAGCGACAAATAAATATTTTGTTTTTTGTTGTAATACCGATTACTAAGGTAATACCATGCAACTTTTACACGAAACAATTGTAATTATTACAAAAAGTATTTTACCTGTTTGCACTGCCTGAGTATATTCTTCCATCCTGTTTTTCATAGTTACATTAGGTTGGGTTTTAAAAGACAAAAACCCAACGACTTTTTTACCCACCCCTAAATCCCCTCCCAAGAGGGGACTTTTCAAATTCCCCTCTTGAGAGGGACAAGGGGTGTGTAAGGCAATAACAAAAAGTTTGAAATTCCTAAACAGGTAAATTATACCCTATGGCAGATGAACGGGAGATGAATGCAAAATTAATTTTTTGTAATCTGGGTGAGTTCAGCAGGTTGGTAGTGTTACCATAAAGGCGCTTCCCTTGCGCAGTTCGCTTTTTACCGTTATTGAACCATGGTGGGATTTAACGATCCATTGACAGATGCTGAGGCCAAGTCCTCCACCGGCGTGGTCTGCTGCACGGGCATTGCTTGTCCTGTAAAACCGTTCGAATATACAAGAAACATCTTCCTGTGAAATGCCAATGCCATTATCCCGGATAGCAATCTTTGCCCATCCATTGTCTTTGCAAAGGGACAGTTGAATTGTCCCATTGGTCTGAGTATACTTTGCGGCGTTGTCTATTAAATTTAAGAGCATCATCCGGATAAGCAACTCATCGCCCTCGATGAATGCCTCTTCTATCTTTCCCATTGATACAAAGATGTTTTTCGGTTCGGCAATAAGCTTTAGTTGTTCCGCAATTTCCGCAATAACGGGGTAAAGATTCATCCGCTGTTTGTGTAATTCGTATCGTCCTGCATCAGCCCGTGTGAGGATAAACAGGTTTTCTATAATTTTTGAAAGCCGCCCCAGGTCTTCAAGATTGTGAGCAAGCACTTGTTGATAACCACGAAGATCTCTTTCTTTAGACAAAGAAACTTCTATTCCGGCCTTCATAATGGCGAGGGGAGTGCGCAATTCATGAGATGCATTTGCCGTGAACTGACGAATCTGGTTAAAGGCGTTTTCCAGGCGGGACAACATTTCGTTAATAACTTCTGAAAGCTCATTGATTTCGTCTTTCGCGGAATGGAGTGTTAGTCTTTTGTCCAATTGTTCGGATTCAATTTTCTGAAGTTCTTTTATCATACGATTTATGGGTTTTAATGCCTTTTTTGCCATAAAGAGACCGCCAAACCAGCCACCAATAATCGCAAGGCACCCTAAAGCTGCGAGTGCAAGTGAAAAGATTTTGAGAGCGCCGTCTCTGTTCATAACAATCCCAATCTGGATTAATTCCTGGGTATCCTTCTTGGATATCGTAATAATGCGTAGAGGCCGCCCCTTTGAACTCCTTACGGTCTTAAAGTATGTTTTTCCTGAAAGGATTTCTGTAATTTGGCGGCTACTTAAGGACAGATGAGCGTCCTTTAAGTTTCCCGATCGGAATTGAAGATTTCCTGCATGATTGAGTATTGCAACATATTTTCCCGAAGCCCAATCTTCGTCGCTTTCATTCGATATACGCTCCACATACTTCCTGAAGAAATTCTCGCTTATTCGTTCATAATGAGCTATACCTTCGGCCTCTTCTTTCAGCCCAACATCGATGCGTTTATTATTTGCGTAAGAGAATGCAAGGTATGTTAATAAACCAAAGAGGACAAGCGTTCCTCCGAAAATGCTGGTGTACCAGAAGGTAAGTTTCGTGCGAATTGTCCATGAGTTCATGGTTTTTCATCCTTCATAACGTACCCCACACCCTTAATGGTATGAATCAGTTTATGGGTACGGTCATTATCTATTTTATTTCTCAGACGATTTACAAAGACGTCAATTACATTAGTAAAGCTGTCAAAATTATAATCCCATACATGTTCTGCAATCTGGGTGCGGGTTAATACGGTATTTAGATTTCTCATGAAAAATTCCAACAGGGCAAATTCTTTGCTGGTAAGCTCTATGGGCTGCCCATTCTGGTAAAGGCGATGCGCAACCATATCCAGAGAGAGATCCGCCACCATTAATCGTGTTTGGTAATGAACCTTTCCCCGCCGAATTAGTGCCCGTATCCGTGCCATCAGTTCTATAAAGGAAAAGGGTTTTATAAGATAATCATCTGCCCCCATATCTAATCCGTGCACCTTGTCCTCAACTGCATCCTTTGCCGTTAAGAAAAGGACCGGCATATCCTTGCCGTTGTTTCTTGCCTCGCGCAATATCTCAAAGCCGTTTTTCCCGGGAAGCGTAATATCCAGGACAACAAGGTCATACTCATTGGTATTGAGCATAAAGAGACCCTCCGCTCCGTCATGACTCACATCGATGGCAAAGTGGTTTTCTTCCAAGCCCTTTTTAATATAGGCGGCTAATTTTTTTTCATCCTCTACGACTAATATTCTCATACCTGTAGTATTATTCTGTAGATTTAAAATTTACCGCCATTTTACCCACCCCTCAATCCCCTCCCAGGAGGAGACTTTTTATATTCCCCTCCTGGGCTTACTGTTGGACAAAATTTGGCTGGACAAAATAAATATTTTATATCAATTTA
>CAZBCT010000098.1:0-11859 GCA_964490485.1 uncultured Candidatus Brocadia sp.
TACGTCCTGCCGGTACTCCGGTTGAACGCGTGGAGTATATTATTGAACTTCTCCTCCTTCGTATTTTTGAAGCCAAACTCAAGCAGGAGGAAACGTTTACTCCATTGAGAAAACTTTTTGAAGACGAAAACTATCGCCTTCTGTTTTCCCACTTACTTTCTCTTACGGGTGATCAGGTATTATCTGAACTTAACAAAAACATTTTTCCATTTTACGCCTCCATTCTTACCAAAGCCAGACAAGTAATAAGCGGTAATATGCCAACCAAAATGCAGGATCAGCTTGTCCTCATGGAGGAAGTATTCGCCAACTCCAACTTTACCAACAATGTCAAAGGCGGCGTGATTGCAGAAGTTATTGGACTGGTGAACGAGATTGACGAACAATGGGTTTTAAAAACCGATCTTTTGGGCGACGCCATCGAATCGGCGTTATCGGAAACCGGTGGTACAAAAGATTTAGGACTGTATAGAACGCCAGACCACATCCGCAAAATGATGGTGGAGATGGTTGACCCCGATTTTACCGACACTATTTTTGATCCGGCCTGCGGCACATCCGGATTTCTCTTTAATGCCTACGAATATGTTATTGAAAAGGCAAGAAAAACAAGACGATTTCCACCTGAGCATATTGCAAATCAATTTTACCGCGTGGGCATTGGCGGTATTGAATATCAAGGCCGTATCAGAAAGATGGCGGCAGTGAATATGTATATTCGCGGACTCAATCCGCACAATATCGCCCAGGGAGACAGCCTGAAAATGTATGACCCGTCAACCGATGCCGGTAGTAAAAGCGTCGTGATTGCCAATCCTCCATTTGGCGCGGAACGCGACCAGCCGGCGTATCCAAATGTATGGGAGGAATACTCCAAAGAATCTGAAACAACGATTCTCTTTGTAAAACTCATGTTTGATCTTTTGAAACAAGGTGGACGATGCGCGGTGGTTGTGTCAGAAGGGTTTTTAACATGGGGGCAGAATAGCGCATGCGCCCTGAGAAAACTATTGTTAAACGAGGCAAACTTGCGGGCTATCATCAGCCTTCCGCAAGGCGTGTTTGTGTCGAAGGGCGGCCAAGGCGCCAAGACATCAATCCTGTATTTTGAAAAAGGTTCATCTGCAGATACCAGCTTACAGCCAGCCGGGACAAGTTTTGTATGGTATTACAAGATAGAAAACGACGGTTTCTCGATGGGAACGAACCGCAAGCCGATTGAGGGAAGCCAGATTCCTCAACTTTTGGAGATTTTCAAAGAGATCAAACAGGGTAAAAAACCAAAGGACACAAAGCATAGTTTTTGTATTCCCAAAGAATGGATTGAAACGCTTGATCCGCGTGTTGCAGAGCGTATTAAAAAAGAAGTTAAAGAAAGGTTTACGCAGAAGAACAAGGCCAAACGCGAAAAGCTCCTCGCCGGTCTTGATGAAAAACTTGCCAAAGGCAAATTGAGCAAGGCGATGTATGACGAGAAACTCTGGCAGTTTGATAATGTAGTGGAATCGCAGATTGACAACGAAGTCGCCAAAGCCATTGAAAAAGCCAATTCATATCATTTCAACCTGCAAAACTACCGCAGTAATCTAAGCGAAGATCAGATAAAAGAATGGCAATCTGTTTGTCATTCCAAGCAAATCCCACATTCTGAGCAGACCCAATATTCTGAGCAAATCCCACATTCTTACCAATCCCCGCATTCTGAGCAACTCCCACATTGTCATTCTGAGCGAAGCGAAGAATCTCAAGGCTCAGGCATAGAGAAAAGATATCAGGAACTCAAAACCGCCAATTCAAAAACCGCTCTGAAAATCCTTGCTTCTTTTGACCCGAAAAATGCCTTACAGATGGATATTGCCAGGGAGTATTTGGGCAAAGTCGAAAGGCACGTTTTGGAAAAAGATGAGAAGTTGAATAAATTGGAGGCAATTCTCAAAAGGGGTTTTCAATATCCACTGGCTGAATTGGGAAAACTGATTAGTCCAAAATTCGAAAAGATTAAGAAAGATGAATACCAGGGAGATTATGACATACTTGATAAAATTTCTTTTGGAGATGGACAAATCCATTTGCGTGAAACAAGAGAAACTGGAATGGATTTATACAAGGCAAATAAAGGCGATTTAATCACTTCTAAAATCAATGTTCATCAAGGCGCAGTTGCTTTAAGTTCAGCGGATTTAGTGTGCTCTACGCATTATCAGGTGTATGAAACAAATCAAACTGAAGTAAATCCTGAATATTTAGTTTTAGTGATGCGTTCAGGAAAATTTTTAGAGATAGTGAATATAGAAAAAGCAGGTGGTATTAAAAATGAGGCTGGTTCTGAATTTTTATCCAAATTTAAAATCCCCCTCCCGCCATTGGAAGTCCAAAACGAAATTGTCGAAAAAATCGAAAGACAAAAACAGATTATTGAGGGGGCGGAAAGAATTCTTGATAGTTGGGAACCTGAAATTGAAGAATCACAAGTAAAGAAGCCACTAAATGATTTTATTGTTGATTCCCTATACGGAATTTCATCGCCGCTTAATGATGAGGGGAAATATCCAGTTTTAAGAATGAATAACCTTGATACTAAAGGCAATTGGTTTTTAAATGATTTAAAATACATTGATGAAGAAATAAAAGAAGAAAGGAAATTAAAAATCGGAGATTTTATTTTTAATAGAACAAACAGTATTGATTTGGTTGGCAAATCAGGCGTAATTTCCTTTGATTTTTCAGGGACTTGGGCAGGCTATCTTATTCGATTGAGATTTAGCGATCAGTTATCTCCTTATTATTTGAGATATTTATTTGCGAAAAAGAAGTACAAAAAGCTTTTTTCAAGCATTGCAAAGCCAGCAGGCGGTCAAGCAAATATCAATGCAGAAGAATTAGCCCAAACTATAATTGATTATTACCCCATCGAAATCCAACACCAAATCGTCGAAAAACTTGACCGCCAAATGCAGGCGTTGGAAGGTGTGCGTCTGCTCAAATCCGAAGCCCAGAAGCGGATTGAAGAAATCTTGGCGGGAGTATGGGGGGAGAGTAAATCTATTTATCAAGAGGTAGGCTATGAAAATTTCCAAAATAACAATAAAAAACTTTCGTTGTATAAAAGAGCAGAGTATAAATGCTAAGGAACTCTCGTTGTTTATTGGTAATAATGCGACAGGTAAAACCTCTATTTTAGAGGCAATTAATTTTGCACTATCTCCCTATTTCTTATCAGGAAGAATAAAACACACTGATTTTTACAATGGCGATGATGAATCAATAACAATTCAGCTCATATTTGACTCAAATTTTACAGCAAAGCTTCCCGATGGATACACCAAACAATCAGTTGAATGCAACGCAGTATATTTAGAGATAAAGAAAAGGGACAAAGCGGCAGCGGGGAAAGCTTTTTCTGATATTGTTGTTTTATCGCATTATGTTGTCCCAAACAGACCGAAGGATAATGATAAGGGCTGGGAAATACAAAGGAAAAGCGGAACGAAGTTTCAATTTGATGAGAGGTTGCTTACTTTGTCGCAAGTTGAGCTAGAGAGCTTTCCAAAAAGTTTTTATTTTGGGAAAAATCGAGAAAAACAATTGCAACGAGGTTACAATTCTTCAATTTCTTCTGTATTCGATGATTTTAACTGGCGATTTTCTAAAGGCATTCGAGGTGAAGAAGATTTTTTTGTAAAGAAAAGCTCTTTTGAAAAGGAAATTGTAAGCAAGATTGACGAGGCTTCAATTAAAAAGTGCTTTGAAGCACTAAATAAAAAACTTAGGGATTTTGAGGTAGAAAAAATTGATCTTTCTTTTATTGATGGCAATGCGCCATTTGATAACGCTTTTCTCTCACAAAAATTAGAAAAACTTGATTTGCCGGTAACAAGTCTTGGTTCGGGCGTGGAAATGATAATCTCATTGTTGTTTTTAGAAACACTGGCGTCTCTTTCAAAGGAAAACATAGTTGTTTTAATTGATGAGCCGGAACTTCATTTACATCCACGTTTGCAAGAGAAGTTTGTCCAATATTTAATTGAATTTTCAAAAACAAATCAAGTTTTTATATCTACTCATTCACCATATTTCTTCAAAAACTGCTTGAGCAATGCTCAAATTGAATTACTAATCACCAAAAATACTCCCGATGGGATTATGGTTGAAAATACGGGCTCTCAGTTTGGAATTTTTCCTTGGAGTCCATCTTGGGGTGAAATAAATTATTCAGCATATGATTTACCAACAATTGAACTTCACAACGAGCTTTATGGCTATTTGCAAGAAAAACAGCTAAAATACACAATTGATCAAGCCGAATCATACTTTTTAAGCAAGAGCATTACAAAAACTAAGAAATGGGCTAAAATAACAAACGGGCAACTTCAAAAACCCGAAGATGTAACACTGATGACTTTTGTTAGAAATTCCATTCATCATCCAGAAAATACAAGTAATGGTGGATACACACCACAAGAACTAAAGTCATCAATTGAAAAATTGATAAACTTGATTAAAAATCCATAAAAAGAATTTGCCGTCAAAGAAAAACTTGAAATCGGCCAATACGAAAGGGTCGCTTTTGCGGGCAAAATAAGGTACAGCAATCGTTTTTAGTTGACAGGCCAATTTAAAATATTTATATTTAAAATATGAAATATCTAATTCCATTTCATAAACATCCTCGCAGGAACTTACCCATGAATAGTTCCAAAAGACGGACAGAGGCTGATTTTGTGCTGGCTTTTGGACGTACTTATTATCAGGAGCATGTGGATAAACAGGCAGATCGGGGACTGTCTTTCGAGATGGTCAGAGAAATGTACGTTCACGGATTGGGGATTGCAGACATCGTATCGGTTTTTACTGGTTCCCGGAAGGTTGTGTTGCATGCCTTTGAAATGAAGATCAAGGATTGGCGTAAGGCGCTAGCGCAGGCGTACCGCTACAAGTATTATGCTGACTCTGCTTATGTGGTATTGCCACCTGATGAGGCTGCTAAGGCCAAACAATCATTGCTGGTATTCCGAGCAATTAATGTCGGGCTGTGGGCGTTTGATAAAGAAAAGAACAGTATTAAAAAGATTTACAATCCTAAAAAAGATAACCCTATAAGCAGTACTGCTTATAACAAAGCCTTAACGCTTCTTGCGCAACAACTCAAATCTCTGCCCGTTTCTTAAATAGGTTCATGCCTTCCCTGAGTGGCTCAAGGTGTGTGTCGTCAGACTTGGTATCCAACCGATAAGGGATGGCATTGATTGAAGTATATAAGTCTTCGGCTACTTTAAGCGCCGTAGCGCAGTTCCCAAGGCTTTTAGACGAATCTCCACTTCCCGTAAGAGAATTCAACAAACTGCTTAACGCTTCCCATGATTGAAGCACTTCTACGGCGCGTTCCGGTTCGCCTTCGTAGTTCTTGTCCGTAGATAAACCGTTTATAACATCAGGAATGATCTTACGTAAGGCATCCAACTCATAAAAGGTAATACGATTGAGTAATTTTGTGCTGAGATATCTTTGTACGGGTTGACGACCGCCTGTTGCTTCCGGAGCAAATCTATCTAAGGAAAACGTTCTCAGATTAGACCACCAGCCGGTGCAACCAATATCACCGCCTACTGCGCCGAGAAATGGCGATATGAGATCGGAATAACCATTTATTACCTGGTATCCATTTATATTTAACGAATAGTTAAGCAGCATCCAGGCAGCAATAACATCGGCATTATAAAGGTCTGTTCTGGCTTCAACGTTCCGCGCTCCTATGAGAAGATAAAACCCGTCTGGCGGTTCATTGAGCAAGGTAATGTCGTTCAAAAAACCTTCTAATTCGGCGAAATCGATCAGGGCTTCTCTTGATATGGCTAACGTAGCAAATAACGGCCTTTTATCCCCAAAAGCTGTATATACTTTCTTTGCATTGCGGATGAAGTTTTTGGCAATAACGGCCTCAACGGAATCAAAAGAACGCGAAATTAATATGTTCGGTGAAACGACGGATGTAACAGGAACTGATTGTTGAAATTCTATCACCTTTCGGATTTCATCCACAATTAATTCGTTCGATTCTAACTGGCCACGCCGCCTTATGGCAAAATAGGGATATTCTTCAAGCCTTCCAAGTCTGATATTTGGATCAGACCCAATCAAACTGACGTAATACTGTGGATCAAAAATTCTGCCAGCAGCCGGTGCGAATGCGGCGATCTCGTTCAGCCGATCGTTAAGACGGTCTGGGGTGATATCTTTTGCACCATAGACGGCTCCGGAAATTATTCCGTTTTGCAATCCCTGGTTGATTTTTTCACCTTCGCCGTAACCATGCTGTGCGTAAAGTTTCATACGTTTTTCTCTAATTTGTTAATCAGCATATTAATATTTGAAGGTCTCAATGCCGGTATTTTTTTCAACATTTGATCAATAGTACCTATGAAAAAGGGAGAAAGATCAGCCCTGTATTCTCCCAGCGATTTGGGTGATTCACGAACAATGCGTGATAAAGTTGCAATGAGATCATCCTTGCTTTTGGCGAGAGGATGCTGTCCGGCAGCATATTCATAAATAGTTAATGCCGCAGAATAAATGTCACTTCTAAAATCTAAAGACTCTCGGAACCCCGGCTGCAACATCTCGGGAGCTAAGTATCGATATGTTCCCGGAGGCAACCGATTAGCGCCATTAAAGGTAAGAGGCGTATCAACAATGGAGAAAGCAATTCCTAAATCAAGCAATACATAACTACGATCTTTGTGATTGAGTTTCATGACATTATCAGGCTTTATGTCACGATGAATTACATTGAGAGACCAAAGTTCCCGGATTGCCTTAAGCATACGGACGAATAATGATCGTAAGTCTTCCTCCGACGGTTTCACTGATTGTTTGATTAACTCTCTCAGGGTATTACCGTCAAGAAATTCTTCTGAGTAAGCAACATATTCATGATTGCTTAGAATTACTTGCTTTGGTTGAATACTGCCGAGTTTTACTATTTCCGGCGATTTACAGTCGTTGAGAATCCTTATTTCTCGTGCAATTCTACCTAAAGATTCCTTCCTAATCTCATTACTGACTTCTGGCTCTACTCCGCTTGTTTCCGGGATATGAACAATTTTAAAAGCTTCGTAGTGAACGTCAACCACTACTTTATAGACAGCCTTAAACCCGCCCGCATTGAGGAAACGCACTTCTTTAAATTGGGGAAATATGGTTTTGATTTCGTCTGCCTTCGGTGGCTCAAATTTCATAGTATCTCCTTATTTACTGAGGAAGTATAGCACTTTGTATTGGAAGTTTCAAGCTTGGATACGTTAAAATATGGAGAAAGACATGAACAGAAGAAAATACATCGAAGGGTAATAATGCAATATCGCATTGATCACAAGCAAAAGGGGCGGTATTCTTCTTTACCGTAATAACCTGCAAGAGAAAGAGCAAACAATCCGAAAGGGTCGCTTTTGCGGGCATAAGGAGCAGGGTAAGGCAGGGAACTGGCGTAGTGGTTTAGGTTTGGTATACCTGTTTATATCCCTTTTTGAAGATTTTGCATCTTACGTCTCAGGAAAGCACAAGGTTAAAGTCAGTTGACTTAGTTAGTTTAGATTTAGAGGGGTCAGCGACTCTTTTACAAAAAAATCATTGTCAAACTTGATAATGAGTCGGAGGTATTGGAGGGCATTAGTCTTTTACGGCAAAGAGCAGAAAAGCGCATTGAGCGAATAATTGCCAAGTTGCGGAGTGGGGAAAATGTTATTTTAATCATCAAATTTACGGAGTATAAAACATGAAAGCTTATGAATATTATGCAGAGGTTTTGCCTGATGGGCATTTGTCTATTCCAAAAGGTCTAAAGGATAAACTGAAACCTGACTCAAAGGTAAGAATCATGCTTTTGCTTGATGATGAGGAAACAGCGTGGAATAACTTTGCGATGTCACAGTTCCTGAAAGGTTACTCAGAAAAGGACGCCATATATGACAACCTATAATTTTGGTGAAATTGTTCTTGTGGGATTTCCTCATACTGACTTGCAGGATATTTCTAAAAGGCCTGCCCTTATTTTATACGATTCGGAAGATCAAGATATTCTCATAGCAAGAATAACAACACAAGAATATACCACTGGGACTGATTATAAAATCGTTGAATGGAAAAGGTGTGGTCTTCTTGTGGAATCCTTTATAAGAATTAGTAAGCAGGCAACCATCGAAAAGAAATACGTGATCAAACCATTGGGAACATTGGCAGAATCAGAACTAAATACCGTAAAATCTATCATTAAAAAGATGTTCAAATTTTGAGCTATTATACCAATCTTGACAAAGAGATGGCAGCATTAGAAGGCGTGCGCCAAGAGATAGAAAAGCGCATCAGGCGAATTATTGTGAGGTATGGTAGGGGGAACCGGTTAAAATGGATAAAAACATAATTTCCAAGCCAGTAGATACTGCTTATCGAAACATTAGGCAGACTCTTGAAGATGCCAGAAAGACCGCTTATTCTGCCGTCAATGTTGCTATGGTTCAGGCGTATTGGAACATCGGCAGACTTATTATTGAGGAAGAACAGAGGGGCAAAGCAAAGGCTGGATATGGAGAATATCTTTTAAAGGAACTATCAATACGTTTAACCAGGGATTTTGGAAAAGGTTTTACTGAAACGAATTTGCGGTATATGCGGTTGTTTTACCTGTCATTCGAGATTCTGAACGCAGAGCGTTCACAATTTTTGCCTGACAAGATTCATCACGCACTGCGTGATGAATTACCCGTAATCCGACCGGAACTCTCTTGGACCCACTACCGTTTGCTTTTAAAAGTAGAGAGGCCTGCTGTCCGTAAATTCTATCTTGATGAGTGCATCGCCGGAAACTGGAGCACACGCCAATTGGAGCGGCAAATAAACTCCTTCTACTACGAGCGCATCCTTGCAAGCAAAAACAAAAGACGGGTAAGGACTGAAAGAGGAATTGCAAAGAGAAAGACTGGCACTAGAGAGGGAAATCAAAAACATCAAAAGGGGAAAAATCTGAATCGTTGTAAAAAATATGCTTGATACAGACTTACAAGAAGCGGCATTGATTGTAGTTGAAGATGCTTGTCTGAAAATGCGTGGAACAAAGTTTATTTTATCTAAACGATACTATGAGTACGTTGGTAAAAAAGGCGAATATACCCGCAAAAAAGGACTGGATAAAGAGGCAAATAAATTATTGATTATAGAACACTTAAAGAATTATGAAAAAGGTTACATCAAAGATTTTGTAGAAGCATGAAGAGATATTCCTAGATATACAATCAATAGGTACTTGAGGGAATTAAAAGAAGGAGGAAAGATAGAATTGATAGGTAACCCAAGAATAGTTAAAGGTGATAGAAAGGCCTTTTGGAGACTAAAACAATGATTATAATGATAAAGCTGTTTGTTACAGATGATTGGTAAACGCCCTCATGTGTGTGTTGTTCCATGCTATAAAAAATTTAATATCGCTATGGTTCCGTGATGGCTGATTCTCATGGAAAGTATTTTGGTATTTTATACGAAAGAGGAAAAAAGATTATGGCAACTATGAAAAATAAGCTGATAGAAAATATTCAATCTTTGTCGGATGTTGAAAAGCTTGAACTCGTTGATTCAATCCTTATGCAACTGGATAAACCAGACCCGGATATTGATCGTATATGGGCGCAAGAGGCGCGAAGACGCTGGCAGGCATACAAGTCGGGCAAATTAGAAACACTATCTTATGAACAGGTAATGGAAAAGTATCGCTCCAGATGAAAATCCGCTTTCTAAAATCTGCTCAATTTGAGCTTGAAGATGCCGTTGCGTGGTACGATTCTAACTCCGTCGGGTTTGGAACTCGGTTTCTGGACGATCTGGATCGGTGTGTCAGACGGATAGTTGCTTATCCCTTTTCATCTCCCGAGATTGAACTGGGTCTCAGACGTTGTTTACTTTCAAGATTTCCGTATGGAATTATTTATGGTGTTGATAACGATACCATTATTGTTGTTGCGATTGCACATTTGCATCGGGAGCCACGATATTGGGCAGACAGGCTAATGAATGAATAAGAAAAAGGGGTTGCATGATGCCTACTCAATCTGAAGCAGATGCCTTATTTGCAATGCCGAAAAAGCTAAAATCAGGCATTGTCCAGACAGTTTGGTAAGAAATTTATTCAGAGATCCTTTTATAAAAAACCATTGCCAAACTCGACAGAGAAATTGAGACACCGGAAGATGTGCGGCTCCTGCGGCAAGAGGCAGACAAGCACATCAGGCGGATTATTGCTGAGGTATGGTAGGGAAAAACGGTTAAAATGGATAAAAATATAACTCCCAAGCCAATAGATACTGCTTATCGAAACATTAGGCAGATTCTTGAAGATGCCAAAGGAAATGACAAGGACTATTATATTGAGAGTTGTCCTTTACTGCTGGCTGTTGATAAGATATATGCAAAAATCCGCAGTCTGAAATACCGCTATATCAAAGACGGCACTTTATTCCCTGATGAGGAGATCAAATATCTGAAAGGGCTTGGCTTGATGATGAACACTACAAAAACCTCATCGTTGAATATCTAAAAAAATTCGGGGAATCACCAAGAAAAAACATTGAGAAGTTTCTTCGGGATAAACTGCCGGACATATTAACTGAATCCCAAAAGAAGAACAAGGTTACTAACTTGCTCTCTGCATTAAGAATCAAGGGGACAATACGTAACAACGGGTATGCTAAATGCAGGGTAACGTCAAAGTCCAGATATTCAAAAAAGATGGAGTGAGGAGGCGAGAGAAAGAAGGAATTTGAATAGGGGTGGAAGAGTAAGGAGACGAGAAAATGGCAATAAGTGGTAAAAAAGGCAAGGGAATCGTTGTGAACCTCAAAAAGGTTTGATCAATCTGGGGGGGGGAAAGGGTGAGAAAAAGGCGTTATAAGCGAAGAGGTTTTATGGCAAGATGAGGTTTGTAGGTCATAGTTCTCAGGGTTTGTGTGATAGAGGTTTTGCCGAGGGGGCGAAAGATGCTGATGATGCAATTTCTCAGAGAGGCCATAACCCTGGGCGCATGGTTCGTTCGGATGGAGGAATGGTCTTCACGAAAGGTGACGTCACGGACATAGTGGAGGCTGTTTTCAATGCTCCAATGGCCGCGATTTAATTGAAGAATCCTTGAAGGGTCGGCCTTGTGTGGGGTAAGGCTGGTAATGCCACAGAGAGTTTCTTCGGTTGTTTTTTGGGATTTGAGGTGGGTAAATTTTCTGTGGATACAAAAGACCTGTCCAACAAAGGGGAATGCAAGGTAATGGTTTAAATCGGTACTTGTCCAGACGTGCCGGATTTCAAGGCGTCCGTGACGCTTGTCTATGGTTCGGTGCTGAGGGGGGAAAAGAGACCAGGCAGAGGTCTTCGATGTCTTGTTTGAGGGTGGGCTGATTGTCTTTTACCGTAAAAAGGTAATCCGCCTTCTTTTCTTTAACGATATAGCGTGCCGTGTCTTTCTGGGTATGCAGGGCATCACACGTTACGACATGGTCTTTGATGTCTAAGGGGCCAAGGAGGGTTTTTAGTTCGGGGATTTCATTGGTTTTGCTGTCAACGGGGCATTGGGCGATAACCACGCCTTTTTGCTGAAGAAATGCCGAGAGGAGATGAACTTTCCGTCCGTTTTCCTGGTATGCGCCATTGAGGGTTTTGCCGTCGATGGCAAGGGTAGTGTCTTCTCGGCAAAGAGATTGAAGCCAGCCGTAGAGAGCAGCATCTACCGCTTCGGCATCAACGTCCTGGAGGAAGCGCCGGATGGTAGGTTCGCTGGGTGGTTCATAGGTGCGGGTCTTGGGATTAAAACGACAGCCAAGACGCTTC
>CAZBCT010000099.1:0-11760 GCA_964490485.1 uncultured Candidatus Brocadia sp.
TTATTGTACCACAATACCTACCATCTGTAAATGTTTTGTGAAAACGTTATACTAGGGGTAGAAGCGTCTTTCGTCTCACCTTCCTCAAAACCGTGCCTGCATGTCTTCAGTCAGGCGGATTAAAGACGAGAGGCTGAATCCACCATTTCCATAAACCAGACAAGGTAAAACCTCGTTCTTGCAATGATCGATTGCGTGTCAAAATCATTTCATTCATCCATCAACAGCATAAATTATCCACCATCCTCCCAAAATTGATGGCAGTTGCGGAAATTGGGTTAATGTCAGAAAAATACCCGTGCTAAAAATTCACAACACTAAAAAACCCTGTTAGGTTTCATTTGATTCAACCCAACCTTAGACGGCTAAAAACTCTAAAACTTTTGTCACCTTACCAATGAGATTATAAACTCTGATAATGCCGGATACTCCAGTTTTTGGAAAAAATATTTTTTACTGAAAATGGCAAAATATTTTTTGCAAGGAAGTAGCCCGAACGCGTCTGAAAAGATAACATCAGAAACACGAAATTCACGAGATAACTCTGACAAGGTAAACCATTTTTGCTACAACGCGTCCCAGCATGTTTTGAGCAGGGAATGTCAAAAATATCTTTGGTGATGCGAATTGACAATAACGCCTGTTTGTTATGGCAGAGTTTCAGCCATGAAAATCTTACTTTACGTGAAAGATGTGCTCTTTTCTTTGTTGACGCTCTTTATACCATGCTACGAACATGCGGATGCCTCGCTCAATGGGTACTTTGGGGTTGTAGTGTAAAAAACGTTCTCCCTTATTAATATTCGCATAGGTTCTTTGCACGTCTCCGGGTTGTTCCGGAAGCCTTTTAATCTGAGCCTTCTTGCCTAATTCCTGTTCAATGAGTTCAATGAGTCTTGTCAACTGAATTGGGGTTGAATTGCCCAGGTTGATAATCTCGAAATTACATTGCCGGTTTACGGCAGAAAATACGCCGTCGATGATGTCGGAAACAAAAGTATAATCTCTCTGTGTCGTTCCGTCGCCATACATGGGAATCTGTTGATCGCGGTCAATAAGTTCGGTAAATTTACGTATAGCAAGGTCGGGCCGCTGTCGCGGTCCGTACACCGTGAAAAAACGGAGGCAGATCACCGGTAGCTTATAAAGATGATGATAGTTGTAACAGTAGAGCTCGCCGGCCCGCTTGGTTGCTGCATAGGGGGAAATGGGCTCGTTTACGGGGTCGTCTTCAGCAAACGGAATCTTTTTGTTGTTTCCGTAAACCGACGATGACGAACCAAAGATAAATTGTTTGACCTTATGTTTCACGGAAAGTTCGAGCAGATTTAAGGTGCCCTTGCAATTCACTTCTTCGTAAAGCAAGGGACGTTCAATAGATGGTCTTACTCCTGCATACGCTGCCAAATGAACGATTTTTTCAATACCGTATTTTTCAAATATGTCCCGGCATGAAGCAGGATTACAGATATCTGTTTCGTATAAGGTTAAATTTGGATTGTCAATAACTGCTGAGACGTTTTCCCTCTTATATGCCGGCAGATAGAAATCGTTAAAATTGTCGATAACAACTACCTGTTCACCCGCAGATAACAATTTTTCTACCAGATGAGAACCGATAAAACCAGCGCCACCCGTAACGAGAATTGCCATGAATGAACCGTCCTTTCAGGTAAATATCTTAAGATGCTCTGAAAATCTAATATAGCAGAGGCATTGCCAGAGTCAAGTGAAAAACAACTTTGAAAGCGGAAGAGCAACTTTATCATCTCAAGATAAATCCTTGCAATAAAAAGGAATTTGAGATATAATCCCTGCAACCCGTGAAAGGATGGATAGTATTACAGTAGCAATTCTTCGAGCAAGAATGTCCTTGCTGAATGTCGTAACCTTGTTTATAGAAACGCAATCAACAACTTAAAATAAAAGGCAAAAAATTTCAAACAACCTATTGCGTCCCCAAGAGAAATGAAGGAATCTCCCCAAATCCAATGGAAATTCTGCAGGATTATCAGGGTTTTACCGGGAAAGAATTCCATTTGGGCTTAATCATGCAAACGGACACGCCGCTTCCGCCCACCATAACGATACGTCAATATGAAGCAAAACCACATCAACCCGACATCCAGTTCCAAGGCATACGTGCGGTTGTCATGCATATGCCCACTGCCGGACTAAGGGTAAACATGCGGAAAGAATGGAGGTTTGCGCAAAAAAAATAGTTTAACAGGACAGGGTCTGATAGAACGAGTCAGGCAAAATTCTATTATAAATTTTTCATAGTTCACCTCTAACCTGACTCTCCCTGCGCTGTGGAGGAGGGCTGAACTGTGAATAAACATTTCGAGACCAACAAGGAGGTTAAGATGAATATTTTTGTAGGTAATTTGTCACACGATGTAACCGAAGATGACTTGCGGCAGGCCTTTGAAGCTTTCGGGCAGGTAAAATCAGTCAAGGTCATAAAGGACCTGTTCAGCGGCACATCAAAAGGATTCGCATTCGTTGAGATGCAGGCCCGCGCTGAAGCTCAAGCCGCTATCACTGGCCTAAACAGCAAGGAGTTAAAGGGACGCGCACTTAACGTTAATGAGGCTCGCCCTCGCCCGGAGGGCGGCAGGGGTGGAGGAAGACCAGGCGGCGGAAGAGGGGGCGGAGGTGGACGGCGTTTCTAGGAAAATATCGATCATAAATTGGACTGCCTTCAGCAGCGACTTTAAGCTCCCCTCATTGTAGAGCGACCAGGCTGGTCGCCCTACATGGGCCGGGGGGTGTGTTTCGGAAAATTTACACACCCCTTATGTTCAACCGGGCATTTTGCTGAACCTGCTGAATGAATTTGACCGGTACTGCACTTTATTGCAAAGATGAACATTCATGGATACTTGAGAAAGACGATAAGGATTATATGAAAAAATTAGAACAATTCAGAATGCTGGGGTTATCTGAAAACACCTTGCATGCATTGGAGAAAAAGGGTTTCGAGGAACCTACCCCAATCCAGCAAAAGACGATCCCGATCCTCTTAAAAGGAGAGGTAGATATTATCGGGCAGGCCCAAACAGGAACAGGGAAAACCGCTGCATTTGGACTCCCCATCCTTGAGGGGATACAAGAAAAGTCAAAGACTGTCCAGGCACTGATCCTTGTCCCCACGAGAGAACTGGCTATCCAGGTCTCAGAAGAATTAAACTCTTTAAAAGGGGAAAAAAATCTGCAGATCGTGCCCATCTACGGCGGACAGTCGATGGAAGAACAGTTGAGAAGGCTAAGAAAAGGGATTGACGTTGTGGTTGGAACCCCCGGAAGAATATTGGATCATCTCAGAAGGAAAAGTTTACGGCTGGGGAATATATCTTATTTAGTCCTTGACGAAGCAGACGAGATGCTAAATATGGGATTTATTGATGATGTGGAAGAAATTATAAAGAATACCAGTGCCCAGAAGAGAATGCTGCTCTTTTCCGCCACAATGCCGGAAAAAATCGTACACATCGCAAAAAAATATATGAAAAACTATGAAATGGTTGGGGTAAAAAAAGAGCAGCTTACCACAAACCTGACGGATCAGATCTATTTTGAAGTGGCATCTTCAGACAAATTCGACGCGTTATGCAGGATCATCGATATTGAACACGAATTCTATGGCCTCATATTTTGCAGGACAAAGATTGATGTTGACAACCTTGCAAACAAGCTTATAGAAAGAGGGTATGATGCAGAGGCATTGCACGGCGATGTATCCCAAAACCAGCGGGAAATTATTTTAAATAAGTTTAGAAAACAACGGATTAATATTCTGGTAGCCACAGACGTAGCCGCAAGAGGCATCGATATTCAAAACTTAACGCATGTCATTAATTATTCCTTGCCTCAGGACCCTGAATCGTACATACACAGGATAGGAAGAACAGGGAGGGCTGGGAAGGAAGGGACTGCCATAACTTTTGTTACGCATGATGAATACAGAAGGCTTATCTTTATTAAAAAAATAGCGAAGACTGATATCCGGAAAGAAAAGCTACCGAAAATAGCAGATGTAATAAATCAAAAAAAATCCAGGATAAAAGCAGAAATTGCCAATATTATTACCGCAGACGATATGAATGGATATATAAAACTTGCACAAGAAATGCTGAAAGAAAACGAGGCAGAAAAGGTCCTGGCAGCCCTTTTAAAACATTCCTTTCAAGACGAACTGGATGAAAGTAGTTATAATGAAATCAGAGACGTTTCTATTGACAGGAAAGGGACAACACGGCTCTTTGTAGCGCTGGGGAAAATCGACGGTATAACCCCCAGGAAATTAGTAACATTTATCAAACAGCAAGCCAAAGTTCACAGTGAAAAAATAAAAGATATCCAGATATTCGACAAATTTTCTTTTGTAACGGTTCCTTTTGAAGAAGCGGAAATTATGTTGAATATTTTCAAAAAGAAAATGGGCGGGAAAAGGCCTATGGTTGAAAGGGCAAAAAGATAAAAGCCTCTGATCACTGGAAAAATTACTTACGCTGTTGCATAGATTTCAATTTATTGTAGATAGCAAATTCCGCCTCCGCTTCAACATGCATGCCCTTTTCCCGGTACAGCAACCCTAAATTTTTATGGGCTCCCTTATCATCTGCATTGATATCCAATACTTTTTTGTAAGCCTCAATGGCCTCGTCCTGTCTGCCAATCTTCTGGTATACAAGACCCAAATTGTAATAGGCATTTACAAGACCCGGATCGATTTCAACCGCCTTCTCCCAGTATGGAATGGCAGTGGTATACATATTTTTCCTGGCATAGGCATTGCCTAACTTATACTGTATCTCCGCATGGTCGGGGTGGATTTCAACGACCTTTTCCCAGGCAAGTATAGCCTTGTCCGTCAAACCCTGCGCATCATAGACATCCGCAAGACTGGTCATGGCATCGTAGTCTGACGGGTTTATCTCCAGAACCTTGTTCCACATGGAAATGGCCTTATCCAGTTTTTCCTGGTTATAATATGCCACCCCTAAGTTAAAATAGGCGTCGGTATTTTGTGGGTTAAGCTCAATGGTCTTCTTCCATGCTGCAATGGACCTGTCAAGCCTCCCTTTGACCGCGTAGAGTTCACCGTAATGATAATATGCCTCTTCATAATCAGGCTTTACAGCGATGGCCTTGTTGTATTCTGACAATGCCTCTTCTAACAGGTCCTTTTCCGTATACACCTCACCTAGTTTAACGTGAGCCTCAGCGATTTTCGGATTAAGCTCCAATGCCTTTTCCAAAAAAGATACAGCATCTTCAGACTTACCTTCCTCGCTATAGATAAGACCGAGGTTATAGTGTGCTTCTGCAAATTTTGGCTCTAATTCTATTGTCTTTTTAAAGGCATCCGCAGCCTCATTCAAATTGCCTTTCGCATAGAGAGCAATTCCCAGATTATTAAATGCCTCTGCATAATTTCTATCCAATTGAGTTGCAGATTTATGTTCACCGATGGACTTTTCGATCTCTCCCTTTTTAAAATACAAGATACCAAGATAGTTGTGCGCCTCAGCATCCTTTGGATTAAGAACAATTGTCTCCTGAAACTCACTTGTTGCCTTATCAATTAATTTCTTTCTGCAATATGCTAAACCTAGCATAAAATGAAAATCAGCTTCTTTTGGATCGAGTTTAATTGCATTCTTCAGATAGAAAATAGATTCGTCCGGTTTTTTTTCATCGTAATAAAGGAGCGCCAAATTGTAGCTGGTATCTGCAACCGATGGGTTCAATTCGAGACTCTCTTTCAACGCTGAGAGTGATTCCGGATACGCTTGTTTCCTCCGATAAGCCCGTCCAAGATCGTTGTACGCATCCGCCCTTTCTACCATCTGATCAGGCTTATAATACGACAGGGCTGCAAGCAATTCAGCAACGGCTTCATCCATTTTATCATTCTCATAATAGGCCTTTCCCAGATAATGGCGTAATTCCCCATCTTCCTGTATTCCTTCAGCAGCCAACTTCAATTCCTCAAGGGCTTCTTCCATCATCCCTTTCTTAAAACAGGAAATACCCAGTGCCTTATGCTGTGCCGGCGTGGTTGCACCCGTAAACTTACCGGCAATCGTATTGATATACCCCGTTGACGATTTCCGTTCTACCTCGGCATAATAAGGATTTCGGCATGCTATCGGGACACTAATCATTAAGAGAGAAAACAGGAATGATTTTTTGATCTTCACGATACCTTTGAAATTAGAATAGTGGATAGAGACAAACGTTGAATATCAAAGCAGTTGTAATCCATTATAAAAAATGTTCCACCTATATTAAACCGTAAATTTAGCAAAGTGGCAGATTAATGTTAAATAGATATTCCCAGTTTCATTGCTGGTTTTTTTTACGGGTTTTTGCGCATTCTTACGCACTTAATTCTATCAGCATTTTCAAGGCATGCAAGGAAATTTAGTTCTTATATCTTTTGGCCAGTCCTGATAAATTTTTATGATACGACTGTCATAAAATTATAATGCGCACAAAGGATATTTTTTTGAAAAAAATCTGTGGAAATTGGCAAAAAGCAAATAATGTGATATAATAAACGCGGAGAGGGACCAAGAGAGAGTTATTGGGGTTAAACGTTCCTCAAGATATAATAAATGAAATTTAATGATGTTAGATGTATGTATCTGTCCTATTGCTCTTAGGTCCCCTCCTAAAGTTCTTTGAATTATCAGTAACATCAAATAAGACCCGTCCAACAGATTTTAAAGAGTACATAAAGTGCGTCGTAGTCTTCGAAATGTTACTGTACACATAAGGCTTCCTTAACCCGATGAAAAAAAAGAAAGGGTATACGCAATGAGGAAGTTGGAAGGGTAGCCTGGTACGCCAGAATTGACATACCAGGCTATTATTGTTTACGGTCTTTACTCTTATTTAGTAAGCTTTTTTTGCTTGCCCATCTGAAACAGCCTTTTCAGCATCTGCCTTTGTCATGATTTTACACATACCACATCCGCAGACTTCGCATTTACCCTTTGCCATGTACCCACCCCGGGCAGTCATTGTCATTTGTACATCGGACATTTCTTTTTGAGCTTTACACTTCATACACCTTGCTTCCATTTTTACCTCCTTGTTTAATTGTTTCCTATTCCGATTTAAATCTCGTAAATTTCCTTTTTATTCTACAAACTAAAATTGCAACACCTCAGGAAGAGAGAAGCAGCCCTAACTGAGAATATATAATATATATGTGTATCTAAGAAAGCTATCAAAAAATGTCCCTACTCGCATAAGAATAAATTCTTTTAAACCAGAATATGATGTTGCATTGATTTGTTCTTATAAAGTGCTGTTATAAGTACCCACATTACTTTGTTAAAAAACTAAGATATGGGAGTATCCCTTACGTGATGCTAGTTACAATGCCCTGTTAGGGACATCAGCTACGCTGGTGAAATGACAACAAAATGCATCTGACAGCCTGTTGGCAAGGTGCAAGCCGGGGAACCCCTAATGTCTGATTTTGAAGAAATATGCAAGAGCAAAAAAGAACACGATCATTTCCTTTGGTAATGCCGATTTCAAAAAATAGTCTCTGTTGAAATGGTAAAAATCTTCCGGAAGAAAAAGATCAGTCGTTTCTCAAGTCCTTTACATGGGTGTTAATAAAGGCTATTATCTTATTTGCAGCATCATGTTTGGACAGGTTAGCGGTGTTTATCACAAAATCTGCGACCCTGTCATACAGCGGCCTCCGGTATGCTAAGAGATATTCAATTTCCTCATACGCACCACGATTGGTAAGGTTTGGCCTTTTTTGCTGTATCCGGGCATCCTCATGGATTCGCTTGTGCAGGGTATCCACATCGGCGTCTAAGAGGATGATTATTCCGTTTTTCTTGAGATTTCTTACATTTCCCTCCCGAAGGATTACACCGCCGCCTGTGGCGATAACGTTGTCGTCGAGAAGACACAATTCCTGAATAATTTGCGTCTCAATCTCGCGAAATAATTTTTCTCCACCTTCAGCAAAGATGTCTTTAATAGTCCTTCCCCGCTTTTGTTCCAGGTACTCATCGGCATCGATAAAGACCTTACCTAACTTTTGAGCTACTATTTTGCCTATGGTTGTTTTGCCAGTGCCGCGAAAGCCAATGAAGATAATATTCAATTCTGATACAAGTGAAATCAGTCACTCTCCAACTAGTTTTTTAAAGGCAATTTCTTCAATTAATTTGAGCGGCGGCTTAATTCCTGTCCACAGTTCAAATTGTGCTGCTGCCTGGTTTACAAACATTGGCAAACCACCGACTATTTTACAACCCTGACCCCTGGCCTCACGCAATAGCCGTGTCTCTGACGGGTTATAAATTGTATCAAAAACGAGCATGCTGGGTTTGAAGTTATTCTTATCAAACGGGGTTTCATGAACCGCGGGAAACATGCCCACCGGGGTAGCATTAATCAGGATATCTGTGTTAATATCCGGCAAATCCCCGAATTTTTTGGATAAACAACCAACATCTCTGGCAAGTGACTGCGCCCTTTCGTAATTCCGGTTAACGATTGTCACCTGTGCGCCACGTTCCTGTAATCCAAAGGCAATCGCACGGGCAGCGCCTCCGGCGCCTAATAGCGTTACGCATTTCTCCTCTAACCGGTCATTCCCTGTTTTTATGTCCGGTGCACGACTCATGTCTTCCAACACCTGAATGGCCGCCTTATAGTCCGTATTAAAGCCGACCAATTGGCCATTCCGGTTTACAATGGTATTTACCGCACCGATCTTCTTCGCCGTGGGGTCTATTGTATCCAGGTGATTTACTACAGATTCTTTATGAGGGATTGTCACGCTGTAACCCTTTACATCTAATTCCCGAAACGCCCTGATAAAATCACCAATGTTGTCTACCTTGAAAGGAACGTAGATGCTATTGAGATTCATTTCCTTGAAAAGGGTATTATGGATAATGGGACTGATGCTATGAGAGACGGGATTCCCAATCAGACCATAAATGCTCGTATCTTTGTCTTGTCGCTGAGCCTGATAGGTATATAAAAATTCCTGAATACTGATCTGGCCTGGGGCAGATTCCTTCCCTTTCCGGAGTGAGGCAAAGGTCAGGTAACTGCCAAACCTTTTATACAGGATACGGCTGATCATGCCATATTCACCCATACAAAATGAAATCAATTGTCCCCGTGCCTGTTGAAGCAGTCGATAAATTTTGACGTTATCGGTGATGGTATTCGCATAAGGGACAATTTTTACAATATCGGCGCTACACTGGCTCAGTTTCTGATACAGGGAAGTTAAGTTGTCAGGCGTTTCTTTAAAGTTGTGATAAGAAACAATAAGTTTTGTGGGGATACCATGTGCCGTGTCTCTGTTTATATGCTGAATGCTGTCATATTCGATATCAACATAATCCGCCTGTAACTGTATTGCGAGTTTTAGGGTTGCAATTCTTTCCTCTTCACTTCCGTCAAACTTACCGCCTTCTCTGACTGGTCTGTTTGTGATAATGACTGGTTTTGTGCGTCCTTCCAATATCCGTTTCAGATCTGGATTTTTCAGATAGTCAAGGCGCACTTCGATAATATCTGCAACCTTTGATGCCTCCGTTATGTCGCGGAGAACATCATCAAGATTATTTGCAATAACGGGTATACAGATCATGGCTTTATTTGTGCGATGCGTTGATTTTATGAATCGTGTCCATGCAAAACAACTACCTTTGTTTCATCGCAGCCACCTTGTTGATAGCGTTTAAATATGCCTTTGCGCTTGCCTCAATGATATCCGTGCTTACGGCGCGTCCCCCGATGGTTCTGCCGTCAACCTCAATATTCACATGCACCTCACCCATAGCGTCTTTTCCACTGGTAACGGCGCGAATGTTATAATCCTGCAACGTGCCGGTGATGCCTGTTGACAGGTCAATCGCCTTAAAAAGCGCGTCGATAGGACCGTCGCCACTGGTGGTGTTATCCACGAAACGGCCATCCTGTAATTTAAGCCGCACCCCGGCGGTTGGCACGGTATTGGGTCCGCAACTGATACTGAGGTTTTCCAAGAGAAATACGCTGGGGACGTCCATCTTTTCTATGCCAATAATGGCTTCGATATCCTCATCGAAGACCTCTTTTTTCTTGTCAGCAATGTGTTTAAATTCCTCAAAGGCGTGTTCGAATTCCTTCTCTGACAATTCGTATCCCAGTTCCTTTATTCGTGTTTTCAGGGCATTCCGTCCGGATAGCTTTCCCAGGACAAGCCGGGTTTTTAAGTATCCGACGTCTTCAGGTTTCATAATTTCATACGTAGTGCGTTCCTTAATCACCCCATCCTGGTGCACCCCGGATTGGTGTGCAAAGGCATTTTCACCGACAATGGCCTTGTTCCGCTGTACGCGCAGTCCTGTCAGAGTGCTTACCAGCTTACTTGTAGCAATCAGTTCCTTCGTGACAATGCGGGTAGAGCGCTGGTAAAAATCATGACGGGTCTTCAGGGCCATCACGATCTCTTCGAGCGCTGCATTCCCCGCCCGTTCTCCAATACCGTTTATAGTACACTCGATCTGTTGTGCACCAGCTTTTATTGCCGCCAGGGAATTAGCCACGGCAAGACCAAGGTCATTGTGGCAATGGACGCTGATGATTGCCTTATCAATATTTTTAACATTTTTCTTTAATCCGCTTATTACAGATGCGTATTGATCTGGCACTGCGTAGCCTACCGTGTCTGGAATATTTACCGTTTTTGCACCGGCAGCAATAACGGCCTCAACAACCTGGGCGAGAAAATCAGGTTCGGTTCTCGATGCGTCTTCCGTTGAAAACTCAACGTCATCCACATATCGCAAGGCATGTTTAACGCCCTGAACGGCCAGATGAAGGATTTCTTCCTTCGCCTTGAGAAGTTTGTATTTCCGGTGTATTTCTGAGGTGGCAAGGAAGACGTGGATGCGCGGCTTATCAGCTTTTTCCAATGCCCTGGCGGCACTATCAATATCTTTCTCAACGGCACGGGCAAGACCAGCTACGGAAACCCCCCGGATCTCCCGGGCAATTCTCTGAACTGATTCAAAGTCGCCCGGCGATGAAACCGGGAATCCGGCCTCAATGACATCTACATTCAGGAGCGCCAATTGTCGCGCAATCTGAACTTTTTCATTGATATCCAGGCTAGCACCTGGTGATTGTTCTCCGTCACGGAGGGTAGTATCAAAAATAATAATGTTATTATTGGTCACAAATATGGTCCCTTATTAGTGTAGGGGCGAAGCATTTGCTAAAATTGGCATACATGCATTCATACCCACGCTGGCAAATGCTTCGCCCCTACCTTGATTCGAAGATCAGTAATGTGCTACCAGTCATGAGTCTTTAACTAAAGATTGTAATGCCGGGATTTTCCTGGCGATGTTCCATCGCTATGACATGACGAACTTTCACAAAAATTTTACTATATACGAAGAATACATTCAATACCTATCTATAAAATTGGCAAAAGCTGTAGTTACCGATGGTTTCCCCCTAGTATGTGCATTACCTGCTTTTTATCGAAATTACCGCCCATTTATCTACTCATTCGCGCTTACGTCCTTGTTTGACGCCGCTTGAAGGCGTTTCTTAAGATTAATGTTCACCGTTTCTGCTCATTTAAACAGGCTATATTCCATGCGGAAACTGCGCTATTTAAGAGCTGTTGCTTATGCTCAATATCTTCGCCCAGATTAAAATATTCCCGAGCAAAATGTGCTACCATTTCAGACATCTTTTCTT
>CAZBCT010000100.1:0-11589 GCA_964490485.1 uncultured Candidatus Brocadia sp.
AATCGTTCGACTGAGCGCTCACGACGAAGTCTGCAAGATTGAACCAGCCGTAAACTTATTTAAAGAGAAGATCGAATAGTGAAGTAAAAATGCTTCATCATTCAACATTCCTTGTCCAATATTCGATCTTCGGCGTACTGCTTTTCAATGTAGAGCGACGAGGCTCGTCGCTCTACAACCGCAACTTTGAAATTCCGTAACAATTAAGCAGGGGCGAAGCATTTGCTATAATCATCATGAACGCATTCGCACCAAAACGGGCAAATGCTTCGCCCTTACACTGCACGGTAAACAGGCGCTAAACATGACAATGCCCACATCATCGCCCGATGCCGTTACTACAGCCTTGCCGGTTTCCTAGTCAATCCAGCCCTGTTCCTCAAATCGTGTCTTGAGATGATCAGCGATTTCCTTTGCGGCCTGCTTGGCCCGGCCCCCGATCTTGGCTTTGCCGCTTGCCTCTCCGTATATTTTCATACCGCCGCTGACAATGAGTCCCGCCGGGTTGGCAGTGGCAATAAAGGCGGCAGCCCCTAAAGCCGCCCCAGGGCCTTTACCGCCGCCGGCGTCCACGGTACCCGATCCGAGTTTCCTCAGTCCCTGAGCCGTTACCTGATAGCCTTCTGCCGCCACCTGCAACTTGGATGAGCCTGAGCCAAATCCGATGGTCATGCGTTTGGCGGCGCTACCCTCGCTCATCGTGAGGAGATAGCCCCGAAGCAGAATGTCGTTGATCTCAGGCATCGTTTCCTTATCAGCCCGTATCGCTGGCATTCCCATACCACTAATCTCTTCTACCAACTGTGCGGCAATTTCAGCGCCTATCTGACGTCCGGTCTCGATCTCCTCAGCAGTTTGGGGCGCATCATGTTCGTCATACTCACCAGCGACCGAGGAATCCATAGGGACATCTCCGGGCGTGGCGACGAAATCATACACCAGGATGTGATCAGGCCGGGGAATCTTTCCGGTCACGAGTTGCTGTTGGTTGGTGATCTTGGTTGAGGAGCATCCGGCAAAAAATGCCAGAGCGAACAGTCCCGCAATGATAACAAGCATTCTTTTCCGAAATGCCGGGGCGTCTGCAGGTGATTTCATGGAGGCGTTGAGCGGCATGTGCCTCTGCGCGCTGTTTTTGTTTTGATTATTCATGTCTGTTTTCCTTATCTTTTGGTTGAAGTTTCCTGTCGGGGTTCCGATTGGTGGCCATCGTATAGCCCGTCTCATATAACACACCGCTTTTTGATACTTATGCTATAGGGACGAAAACCATTTTTTGCTCTTTCTTGTTATCCTCTCCTTTCTTCCAGGTCTTTGGCTATAGTGTTTGAGGTCATATGTAGGGGCGAAGCATTTGCTGCTATTCACTTTGAAACTAATCCCATATCTTGGACAGCAAATGCTTCGCCCCTACTAAAGATACTAACGCGGCAGACAGGCGCCAAAGATGACAAAGCCTACATCATCACCTGATGCCGTTACTACAGCCCTGCCCGTATCCTCTGAAATTGCCACCGTCCAGCCAACACCATCCCGTACATGTTCGACACCATCATCCGCCCCCTGCAGAACCAACTTTCCATCGATACGCTCCAGACGCTTGATTACGCCATCACGCCTGCCGGGAATCGGGGGGAACGGGCTAAGCGTCATTTTCTTGCAATCGACGATAAAAAACTGAGACATTTCCATCTCCTGTGTTGTTACGATGTGGGATTCACCGTTCGGCGAACACTCAAGAATGGTTTTTACGGAAAAGAGTAGTGGCTTGGATCCATCAAAGTCACCCGCATGGGAAAGATGTGAAATAATGCCTGCACATAAAAAAGTCAAAACCGTTAATGTTATGTTCTTCATAGTTTTCTCCATAGAGTATTTATTTTACCGTATATCCTTTGGCCTCAAGACATGCGCTGTATGCGCGGTTATATTCGCTGATCCTCTGATTCGTTTGGGATACCTGCTGCTCGTGTACCTGCTCAGCCTCTATTCTCTGCCTCCTGCTCCTCAAGCCGCCAAAGGCGCCGCCAGAAACTGCGCCAATCGCAGCGCCCTTGCCAGCATCTCCGGCAATAGCGCCAACACCAGCGCCAACTAATGCGCCTTTCGCTGCACCCCTTACTGCCCCGCCACCGGTACTACTCTGACCCGTAGCCGATTGCTGAGAGGTGGATGCAACCATAGGATCAACTCCCGTCTGCTGCTTTGCCCATGAGTAGCACTCAAATTTATCCTTTTCCATTTGTTCCGAGCTTTGGCCTTTTGCAGGGTAGATAATTAAGTTTTGTGCCAAAACCGGGACCGTTATACATACTGTTACGAATACCGCACTCCATACACAGACTATTCTCTTCATTGCTTTTCTCCTTTCAACAAACCTTTTAAATTAGGCCGCCATGGACAGCGACTTTAAGCTCCCCTCTAGAAAGAGGGGCCGGGGGTGTGTTACGACCGATTTACACACCCCTTAATCCCCTCTTTCTAGAGGGGAAAATATCTGTTTGAAATTCCTAAACATAAATTATGCTGCCTTTGGCAACGACTTCAGCTCCCCTCATTGTAAGGCGACCAGGCTGGTCGCTCTACATGGGCCTGGGTGTGTTATGGCAAACTTTTTATCCCCTCTTCTTAGAGGGGAATTACAAAAGGTTGAAATTCCTATACATTAAATCCTTTCTTGTAACACACGACTATTTTAACTTCTCAATCTCTGATGCGATTTCGCGACTTAATTCTTCAAATGTCCGGCTCATGGCTGCTACGATCACACCATAACTCTGTTCACTGACTTTTTCTGTAAATTCTGAGGTACGGGTTATGTACTCCTTTTTACCGCGGTCACCTAATATTGTCCAGTGCGCTTTCATGGTAACAGCATCGCCGGGTATAACGTCCAAATGGATTATTTCAACATGGAGCCAGTAATTGACCGCATCGTCAGGCATCCACTGATGGACAAAGACGCGGTTGGTCGAAAGCATGAGGGAGAGGTTTTCGGCAAGCACCGAAGATATATTTTCTTTAAGAGAACCCGCCCACCGGTTAAATTCATCAACCTTCAATTCACTGCGGCTGCCCCGGATTACTATTTGCGACCTGTCTAAATAGTCAGGGATTTCGATAGAACCGATCCCTATCGTGACCTGCTGCATTGCATCTGAACCCGTCTGTTGTGCCGCCTGCTTTTCCATGGAATTCAGGATATAAAAGTTTGATGGTGGAGTACTCGCGCACCCCACAATAACCGCAAGGACGCCCATCGGGATAAAACGGGCAAGAAATGAACCAGCATAATTTTTCATTGGGAAACTCCTCTATAATAAAACCCGTATTGTCAATGAATCAGGCCTTCGACGCTTTAATTAAAAAGAATATCGAACCGCAGAACAAGGAATTTAGCAGGGACACGGTATTCCGTGTCCCTGCCTTGTCATTCGAATTTTCACCTTTCCCCCGGAGTTGATTCACTAATCATTGCAAGGGTGCCATGGTTTAAAAATGCTTATCAATATTCAGATTATGAGCATACCGAAATTCCAGATTCTGCCAGTCCACCCCCTTTATCACCGCCAGCGGGGGACAAAAACCTGACATTTTCATCGGGGTTTTCCTTTAAGAATGGAATCGGGATGCTGCTGGAGATACTCTGTCAGGGACTTCATAGACCGGCCTGTCTCGGAAAATGTTGTAAGAGTTTTTTCTGTTTGCTTTAACGTAGCTTGCATACTCTCGAGGGTGTTCTGAGTAATCTCAGACGTATCTGAGAGATTTGCTATAAGTGGATCAATCTTTTTATCTATATGCTGGATGAGCTTTCTCACCGAATTCAGGGTAAGATTTAATTTCTTGACAATTTCCTTAAGTTGAAGTTCCTCGATTGTCTTTGCTAATTCCTGTAAAGGGGTGGGAATTGATGGAATTTCGGGATATTCCTTTATGAAACCAATATAGGTAGCAGGCCTATCAGGAAAGAAATTAAGCGCAATCATGAGCTGACCGGTAACGAAGCTCTGCATTTGCAGTTGTGCCCTCAGTCCCCTCTCAATAAGCATTTTTAAATTTTTCTCCGGCTGCCGTTCAACCACGTCGGTCCTTTCGAATTTGTCCGGTTCAAGCTCGATGATCACCGGTATCCGAACAGAATCATTGGCAGGGTCGTAAACCAAACGGATATTTGTCACAGCACCTATCTTCACTCCCTGGAAAATAACCGGTGCGCCTTCATTAAGACCCTTTATAGAACCTTCAAAGAACACTACTGCATAATGCGTCTTTTTCAGGAATTTGCCTGATCCAAAAATAAGCACTGCAACAACCAGTAAGGCGATAGCCCCTATGATAAAAGCGCCAATAAGTGTCTTATTTGCCGGTTTACTCATGATTCTCCTCCCCGGTATAGTATTACCTTGTAAAATCTTCTCTTTTTGGCAAGTTTTTTTACAACCCCCTTCGCCCCCTTTGCTAAGGGGGATTTAGTTGCGGCTTGCTGCTTTATGTTTTTTCTCCCCTGGTTAAAAAACTCATTACCTTCGGATCCTTTGATTCTGCAAGCAGTCGTTTCGGGTCGCCCGATGCAATGATCGTCTTGGTATCGGGGTCGAGAAAGACCGAGTTGTTCCCGATTGCAAAGATACTCTGGAGCTCGTGCGTGACAACTACGACCGTGGCGCCAAGACTGTCCCGTAGTTCAATGATAAGATCGTCAAGAAGGCGCGCGCTGACCGGATCGAGACCTGCAGACGGCTCGTCAAAAAAGAGGATGTCCGGGTCAAGCGCCATTGCCCGCGCAAGCCCTGCCCGCTTTCGCATCCCCCCGCTTATTTCCGAGGGATAAAATTCTTCAAATCCTGCGAGTCCTACCAGCGCAAGTTTTAACGACGCTAACTCACGGATATGGCTCTTGTTGAGGTTTGTATATTGTTCAAGCGGAAGCGCAACATTTTCAGCCAGGGTCATGGAACTCCATAATGCACTGCTCTGGTAGAGGACGCCAAACCTCCTCATGATGCGGTCTTTTTGCTGAGCGTCTCCTTCCCAGAAATTTGTGCCGTCATAAAAGACCTGTCCGCGCAAAGGCTCCAGCAGTCCTATGAGCACCTTCAAAAGCGTGCTCTTCCCGCAACCGCTCCCGCCCATAATGATAAAAATATCTCCCTTGCTAACCGTGAAGTTCATATCACGCATCAGCACAAAACTGCCGTACCCCATATCAAGGTCGCGCACTACGATCTTTGCTTCCTGTCCCGTACTTCCTCTTTTTTCATTCATATTCAGATGCCAAGCACTTCACACACAATAGTAATGATTGCCGTCGAGACGATAATGCTCACAATGCTCGTTACCACCGCCGATGTGGTGGCAGTCCCAACCGCAGACGCGCTCCTTCCGCACTGCATTCCTTTCAGGCATCCGCAGAGCGCGATGAGCACTCCAAACACCGCACTGTGAAAAAGACCTACCCAGAGGTGGGTGAGGGCAATTGCCGATTTTGTCTGATGGTAGTATTCCATAAAATTCAGATCGAGCATAAACACGCCTACAATCATTCCACCAATGATGCCCATGAGGTCTGCATACAGGCACAGGAGTGGCATCATGAGGGCCAGGGCAAGCATGCGGGGCAGCACCAGGAATTCCATCGGTGATATACCCAGCGTTTTGAGTGCATCAACCTCTTCGTTCACCTGCATTGTTCCAATCTGAGCGGCAAACGAAGCGCCGGTACGACCTGCCATGATGATGCCGGTCATAATCGCACCCATAACCCTGACCATGGCTATCCCTACAATATCCGCTACGTAAATCTGTGCGCCAAACAGTTTCAATTGCAAGGCGCCTACAAATGCAAAGATCAAACCCACCAGCGCACTGATCAGCGTAACAATGGGAAGCGCCTGCGCGCCGCTATCCTGAATGACATTCATAAAATCGACACGACGGAAATTTGCCCTGCCGCATAGCAACTTTCCAAAGGCAAGCGCTGCCTCGCCAATGAATGCAAGCATTTCCTTCGATGTCTTTATGATATTGCCGGTTGTATCTGCCACCCTTACGAGAAAGGCCTTTTTTTCTCCTTTCCCTGTTATTCCTTTTCGCTGGCGTTTCGGAGATGCGAGATCGAGAAGTTTCCGCACTCCCTGGGGAATGCTTTCCATTTGGATGTTGATGTTGTGTTGCGCGCAGATCTCAGAGGCCTTTGACAGGAATATGAGCAGGCTGCTGTCCCAATTGGCCAGATTCGATGTGTCGAAATTGATCGTATGGACTGTTGTGGTTTTTATCTCATTTTCGAGCAGTTTAACGGAAGGGAGTGATGCTTCCAAAAGCCAGTTTCCACCAACATGGACAACAAGTGTGTCCTGTGACGGATGGCTGAAACGCATCTCTGGCTTTTTCTGCTGCTGTATATGCATGTTCGGAATGACAATTCCCTGAATGCCTGTTTAGATACAAACGCAAAATGCTGAATATAACCCGACACTATGACATTTCCTACTAAAAATGTCAAAATAATTTTTACGCCAGTCATATTACTAACCCCCGACAGGAATCGTTACAATCGGAGCGCCTTCTTTAGTTTCTGTCTCCGTAAGGGTAAAGACAAGCATCAGAGAGGAAAATAATCTCTTGGATGGCAAGTCCTTATCATCAATCCAAAACCAGTAACCCCGATAGGGAATCGCAATGAAGGCATCCAAAGGTCTTTCCTGAGCGCTGCGTATCCGAATGAGAGGCGCCGGAGGGGCGCCGGCAACCGGCTGGTCCGCCAAGGTTGGATTTACGCGCTTCTCTAACACATGCGCATCGGGCACCTCGATATAAGAAGCCAAATCCACAAGAATTTCGAAAACCGACCGGGTGAGGATAGCAATCTCTTTGTCATTTGTGGAAAAAGAGCCATAGATCACCCTGAATTCATGTGCGTTGGGGTCGAGGCCAAGGACCTTTCGGGTAGCGAGGATGTCCGCCTCCATTGCAGGATCCACCTTCTCACGGAAAAAGAACTCGAGAGATGCCTCTTCTTTATCTGCTTTTTTTATCCGCATCCCCATAACTCCGGCACTCTGAACTCTTCTCATCCTCTCAAGCAACGGATAGAACTCTGGATCTGGCGGGCGCGCCCTCGCTCCCCCTCCGAAACGATTCTGTACCCCGTTCATGGAATGTATGCAAAGCCTGAAAACAAGATCGATGGGAAAGCCGGTTTGAATCATGCTGAGGAGAGAAGGGGGTGGAATGGGAGTCATCAGTCTCTGGGCAAATTTTTCTCCTGACATGGGACTATAGGTTATGGTGGGACGGTCAAAATATCTTCCAATACCTCCTATACCGAGAATATTGCCTCCACCAAACCCCTCTTTGGGGCTGCTCCAGGAGCTATTCAAAGTGATTGCGCTATCCAGTGCATACTGACTGATAATAGAGTTCACATCAAGAAAAACGGGGGCATCAGCATAACGCATCTTTACCATATTGAGAAGCATCTGGTCTTTCCATGAATCAGAAATGGCCGTGGTATAATCAAACCGATCCCGGGACAGGGATTTCGGGCCTATGCTGAAGCAGCCGGTAAGACCGGAGATCGAGAGAAAAAGCAATATGCTGAGAAATTGACCTGTGCGAATCATGAACATTCCCCTTTCCCGTTAAATCAAAAATTGTTCCTGCAGGAGCCACGCATAGTGCAACCAACTCTTCCACAAATCAGTTTTCACGGATTTGGTTCAGGCACGCTTATTCATACCATAAACTATTTTGCTTGCCTACTAAATTTTTATATTACCATTCCTTGCCCAAACGAGTCGGAAGAGACAAAATCCTAAGCATGAAATTCGTGAGTCAGAAAGAAATGGTGACAATTTAGTTTTTTGAAAAATTCCAACGATGGCGTTGCTTGGCTCACCGTGTAGGGGCGAAGCATTTGCCCGTTTGAGTATGAACGCATACATGGCAATTTTAGCAAATGCTTCGCCCCTACACTGCGTGGCAAACATCGCCATTATTGGAGTTTTTCAAAATACTAAAGTGTTTTGGAATATTAAGCCCTGCTAAGGGCGTACTGTTTGTAGCATTAATCGTTAGGATACGATTAGCTCCATGGGGGCGACCTGTTATAGGTATTGCTGCGCAACGGTTTCAACGAATTACCCTTGCGCTTCCCGTTTAGAGTATGATAATATCTTCCTGAAGAAGCGGGGGTTTCCTTTCCGGAAAGAACAGGTTCCTTTATTTCATGTAAGCGATTATTTTTCCATGGTAGCAATACCTCACGTGCAAAAGCACCGTTACCCGCTACATGTTCATGATACACTTCCAAATTGTTCGGACCAGATAACGGCAAGATACTTTAGGGTGCAAAATATGAAGGTAGGAAAAAGAAGGTTTTTCATAGGATTGGCAGCGTTCATCGTTCCTCTCTTTATGGGGAAGGCTTTAATCGCACAAGATGTATCCAACAAATTGGATATGATGGAGATCGTTATTTCAAATCTCATCGCAAGAGTAGAAGCATTAGAAAAGCGGGTGAATGCATTAGAAAAAAATCTCTCTTCAGGAAGTGCAAAAGCGCTCAAAAAAGAGGTTGCCGGCAAGGAGCCTGCAAGACACTTTCTTACGGATGGATTTGAAGACATTGGAAAAGGGTTTTTTGTGAGAAACGTGCGCTTTAATCCATTTGGTGATAATGTGCTTGTTATCGGTGAGATAGCTAACAGGTCAGAAAAGAATTATCGCTTTGCAAAATTTAAACTGGAAATCTATGACGATCGTGATCTGCTTGTTAAAAAGGAAGAATTTACTATACCGGATAGTCCGAAAGACAGTGTAAAGCCCTTTGAGATCATGATCATAGGGGTAGATGCTGGTCTTATTCAAAGATATGTGATTCGCGCCACTGATTAAGGTGGATGCGCCTCCGGGCAATGGTTCGGAAGCCGCGGCTAGCGCCAGTGCGGTACGCAAGACGATCTGCTGCGGAAATTCTTCATATTGTCAACTCTCCCCAGCGGTTTTCCCTTTAACCGTTCGCCAGCAGAACAGAACATGTTGTGTTGGTTTTATTGCATGCTATTCCCGACGTATCATTCCTGATCCCTGCCAATACGGGCCGGGTACCTTTCTCCAGTTTTGGTAACAATTCAGTTTTTGAAAATTTCCAATAATTGCGATATTTGTTATTCAGGGTGGGGGCGAAGCATTTGTCCGTTTTGGTATGAATGCGTTCATAACAATCCTGGCAAATGCTTTGCCCCTACTTTTTCAAAAAACTAAATTGCTACCTTTTTTGGCATTTACTTTTGGAGAAATTTTGATAGGCTTATTACTACATATGGATACTGCGGACACGCTACCCGACATTTTAAATCAAGCCTTAAATTGTGTAAGTAAAGGCATTATGATACAAGACATCAACCGGCGGGTGGTGTTTTTTAACCACGCCTGCGAAGAGATAACGAAATGGTCGCGGGCGGAGGTGATCGGCAAGGATTGCGGCGATATTTTCCTGTGTCATACCTCCACGGGCATGTGTTTAACTGAGAAATTTTGCCCTGGTATGGAGGTTTTTCACGGAGGCATTTCTCAGGGTTCGCGGGAGCTCCTGATCAGGCGGGGAGACGGAACCGAATCCTGGGTGAAAATGAGCGTTTCTCCGATCAAAGATAGGGAGGGAAAAGAGACTCACCTTGTTTCTATGATAGAGGATATTAGTGATATAAAAAGATTTTCGGATGAGGTGCTCAGGTCAAAAACCTTGTCCACCCTTGGGGCATTTGCCGCAGAGCTGGCACATGAGGTGAAAAACCCTTTAAACGCCATGAATATCCAGATGACGGTGCTGGAACGAGAAATACTTGATACCAGGAAAATCAGCGGTAAGTCGAAGAACGAATTGCTTGACATTGTTGCGATTGTTCAGAAGGAACTGAACCGTTTAAGCGGATTTGTCGAAGAGTGTTTGCATTTTTCAAAAACAGGAGAACTGAATAAAAGCAAAGTTGATGTGGGCGATGTCCTTCGTGAGATTGTTTCATTGCTCCTCCCACAGGCGCAGTTGCAGGGCATTCAAATTGCCCTCGATATGCCAAATGTGTTACCCCAGGTAATGATTGACAGGGATAAAATAAAGCAGGCGATCTTAAATATCCTGATCAATGGCATTGAGGCAATGCCGGATGGAGGAGCGTTGCAGGTATGCGCCAGGCATATTGGACATGAAATATATATCGCCTGTCAGGACTCCGGGCCAGGGATACCGGAAGAGATGAGGGATAAGATCTTTCAACTGTTTTATACCACAAAAGACGGAGGCACCGGGATAGGGCTTTCGTTTGCGCAAAACATTGTCCAGGCCCACGGAGGCATAATAAGGTTAGAGGAATCCGGTAAAGGGAGTAAATTTGTGATTGCGCTTCCCATCAGTTAGTAGTCATTGCTTATGGATAAATTTTGGTAACAAAAAGAATATAGATGCAAGGGGCAAGGCAGTGGGAGTGAGATTTAGAAATTTAACCCACCCGTGAAGATAGTTCAGATTTAAACAAATTTTATGTCAAAACCAAGGATCTTATTAATCGATGACGATAAAACGGCGCTTGACGGATTAGTGAAGATCTTGTCGCATGACGGATATCCCGTCTCCGGGGCATTGTCCGGCTATGAGGCATTAAATCTTCTCTCCAGGAAAACCTTTGATATCATTGTGACGGATATGAAGCTGCCCGGTATGGGAGGATTGTCGCTGATTCACGAATTACGGAAAAAGGAAGAGCCGGTGGCAATTGTGGTTATCACTGCCTATAGCTCGGTCAAAACGGCCGTGGAGGCGATAAAATGCGGGGCGGACGATTATCTGACGAAACCCGTAAACGTTGAGGAATTAGAATTGGTATTGGAAAAGCTGTGGGAAAGACAGCAGTTGATTGTCCAGAATCGCCTGTTAAAGGAGAAATTAAAGGACAAGTATAAATCTTCAGAACTGGTGGGAAGTACTCCCCAGATGCATCAAATATTTAAAATGATAGAAGACGTTGCCCCCAGCACGGCATCCATTCTGATTTTAGGGGAAACGGGGACGGGAAAAGAACTCGTAGCCAACGCTATTCACTACCAAAGCGATAGGGCTTGCATGCCCTATGTTGCCCTGCATTGTGCCGCATTGTCGGAAGGTGTGTTGGAAAGCGAACTCTTTGGTCACGAAAAAGGGGCATTTACCGGAGCCGTTCAATCGAGAAAGGGTCGATTTGAATTGGCCGACGGTGGTACGCTTTTTCTGGACGAAGTGGGTGAGATGAGTTTAAAGGTGCAGGTGAAATTGCTCCGGGTTTTGGAAAAGGGTGAGTTTGAGCGTGTCGGCGGAGAAAAAATGATAAAGGTGGATGTGCGACTGATCGCTGCAACCAACCGGAACCTGGAAAAGGAAGTTTCCGAGGGGAGGTTCCGGGAAGATTTGTTTTATCGCTTAAATGTCATAACCATCCATTTGCCGCCGCTGCGGGAAAGGAGAGAGGATGTTCCCCTGCTTTCCAATTTTTTTGTCATTAAATATGCAAAAAAGTATAAGAAGGAGATTGAGGGGTTTGCCCCGGAGTC
>CAZBCT010000101.1:0-11339 GCA_964490485.1 uncultured Candidatus Brocadia sp.
CCTTCATAGGCATCCATAAATCGGCCATTGCTCTTCTGTTGAATGGTGTATACATCGTTGCCTAAGTGCATCAGAATCCATCTCTGGGTATCGTTATTTTGCGCTGGCCTTGTGACCAGAGCAAAGTCCTTCCCCGCATATTCATGGGCATCTACAAATCGACCATTGCTTTGCTGCCGGAGAGTATACACGCCTCCCACAGGTCTAAGAATCCATCTCTGGGTGTCGTTATTTTGCGCTGGCCTTGTGACCAGAGCGAAGTCTTTCCCCGCATATTCATGGGCATCCACAAATCGGCTATTGCTCTGCTGCTGGATGGTGTAGATTCCCGGCTGCAAAATTAAGGGAATCGATAGAAAGTACATGAAGTTGACGGCTTGAACATCGCCGTCACTGAGGCCGTTTCTCTGACCGATGGACTCACCATTCAGAGTCTCAATAGTGGGCTGGTTGTTCTTCGAGAATGCGAATCTGTCATAGTGCATTATTGACCCAAAATCATATCGGCCTACATCATCACCGTCGGTGATATGCTGGTCAAAGTTATGCTCCTTTCCTGACTCGATATTTTGCCAGAGAATCCGAATGAATTGGTCTCGGTCTTCGCGACTCTGCTCATGCCAGAGACCGACGGCATGCCCAATCTCGTGAATCGTGCTGCCCTTGCCGCACCCTGAGGCCAGCGTGATGAATTGCTGCCCCCCCCCGCATCCCAACCGATGACGAACATCCATTTCCAGGTCGGAAGGTCACAAAGTTCTGTTCGTTAGTGCGTGCGACTAATCTGATACCCGTGCGTTCATGCCAATGGGCTATCGCGTCAGTGACACGAGATGTATTGGGAAGCACGGGGTCTATGGTGAAAGGCACAACGCCCCCAGGCCAACGGAACTGTGCCCCCGTGATAACTACGCCGCGTGCTACATCTCTCTCATTGGCGAGCTCAGTGGACAGCCGCTCCATTTCATCGACACTACCCAGTACGATATCACCCTCGAAGATGGCCTCACCGTCGATGACAGAATATTTGACGGGGCGGTACCCAAACGTATTGCCTTTGACAAAACCTGAACGTACTTCCGGGCTTGAACGAAACTCTTCTTTTGCCATTTTTCTAAACTCCTTTCTTTGGTTAAGATACGATTACTTTACTTGTCTGACGAGAATTGATACTTCCCTTGGGTGGCCAAAAGTGATCACCGGATAGCTTTGCGTGCTTACGAAGTCACCCTGGCTCACCTCTCCGTCTCCGTCAACGTCGATATGCACCCTGACGGTATAGCTGGATCGGGGGTTCGGAGCTTTGCCAGCTATCGTGAATAATAAATCCTTGGCGGTTTTTGGGTCGAAAGCTACGTCCCGTTCGACGTAATCAGCAACCACCTCGGAAGCGATGTCGACGACGGTTATGTCTTCCAGGCGTACATACATTGTCGCACCAGTAAACGCCGGCGCTTCCTCCTCGAACGTTATTTTACCTTTTACGAGCTGCACGGTATTCATACCCTTTCATATCCTGCGTCTCCTACAGAAAATCTCTTTCGCTTGATGAAAGCCTTCTCATGGGTGACCCCATATTCCATACCACGCTCCATACGCCATTATCATATGTACGAACATGGCGGTTATCAACTGCACAATTGCGCATTTGTTGAAAACCACGCAGGCTAAAGCCGTGCGGCTACAAGTCGTGTAGGTTGGCAAGAACGTGAGTTGAACTAAACATCAACCGTTCATAGCAATAAAAACCTGTTGGGTTTCATTCCATTCAACCCAACCTACCGGACTCACCGAGATATTTGGGCATGGCTCAATAAACCTTTTGAAATACCACCTGTCCCTTACGAACCGAGACAAATGAGTTTCCATTTCTCTTAATTCGGACAGCATCAATGCTAACCTGATTGTAAAAACAACGAAAACTTGTCCAAAATACCAATAAATTCAAGGTGTATACTTGCACCTCTCAGCTAATTTGGACAGCAATGTCCCCTAATAAGAGATGAAACACTCGACCATTTGTGCAGACACAAATATCAGTGTGCGTGTCGCATTCACACCGCACCTCCCTGATCTTTATCCGTTGCGCAATAATTGCCTGACCACCAGTAACATTAGGCCAGCACGCTGCAAGCTGGTAGTGCTTCCTCGTTTGGGAAAGTGATGCTTCAGCAGTAAATCCTGGCATTTTTATGGTTTTCATTTTGTATCTCCTCTGTTGGTTAAGTTTAACGGTCATAGTGCCGTAGGATGCGCTTTGTACCTCAGCTTATCATACGATGGCTTATGTTCGTTGCCTTTTTCTAGATCTCTTCATCGAAAGGGAAACAAAACCTATCCTCAATGGCACACCACTTTTGATAGCCCCTGATACAGTAGTATGCGGCTTTATCACAAAGGCCATACTGTGGTAAAATTTGGATTGAGGAAGCGGTTCCAGTTGCCACTCCAAGGTAATGCTTATTGGTCTTGTAAAGCGAAGTTTCAGCAGTAAATCCTGGCATGTTTATAGTGTTCATTTCACATCTCCTTTCGGTTGGTTAAGTTTAACGGTCATAGTACGGCGACATCTTGGTGACCAGGAACGGAAACTCCTCGGTTATGTCGCAGCGTACAAAAAATTTCTCCGTATAATCCGTATTGCGGTTGGTATAGGAGAAGATCACATCGACGATGTTGCGTGTGCTGCCCAAAGGCGAGGGGCGTACTTCCACCCCGGTTAATGAGCAGGATTGGCAAAATTCTTCGGCTGCCTTGCCATAGATGGCTGGGTAGCGCATGGCCAGGTAGTTCAACGCGCGGTGCTCGTCGGTTGCACCTGCGTTGTCCGTCAGTTGCATGATCCTATCGAACAGTTCCTCTGCCGCCGGCTCGAACTGCTCGGCAGTAGTCTTCTTATCCGGCTTTGGAATGGCCTTGATGAGCGCATCGCGGTTGAAGGAATAGATCTGGTCGAAGGCGACGATGGGCACCATCAGCCCATTGCACATCTCCGGCGGGGCGATAGGGCCGCGCATACCGATGACGACATCGATGTCATTGGGGCTGGGGGCAGGACGGATGGCCTCGATCAACAGATCGATATCCGCCGGATCGCGTGGCACTAGCAAATACGTTTCCAGTCCCTGGATTGTCAGCACCCAGCACAGTTGCCGCACGAGATAACGGTGCTCACGCCTGGACAGCACGGCGTGGAAGGTCTGTTGATCAGTTTTCCCGGCAGTGTCTGTCCGTCCGGTCGCCTGGGCAAATTCCTTTTCCGCAGCAAGGTTCGGGAAACGCGCTTCCACGCGGCCGATGGCATAGACATACGAGGGCATTCCCCTACCGTTGGGACTCGATTCTGCAGCCCCTTGTGTCCCGCCGCAGGTTGCACATCCTGCCTGCGGGGTGATCGATATACTCGCACGGATCTCGTGCGACCGGACGCTTGTTGGTGCATCATTTACTGCAACCGGTGGGTTTACCGGTTTTTCCATCGTTTCAGTTTGTTCTTGCATAGTGTTTTTTCCTTTCCCTTCGTAATGAGTCGTAACGCTCAAATAAATAACTTGGGAATTCGCATTCACGCGATTCCCCTACCCCGGACATCAACGGGTGAACACCATCCAGCGGTTGAGGGTAGCCGCCCGCCGTTCGCAGCCTCCGCAGGGCTTGATCCCAAAATAGGATGTCGCCCGTTTAATCACATCGCCAAGCCCTATCTCCTCGTCTCTAATAAACCCTGGCAGGCGCACACGGTGAGGCGGGTGTCCGCTCTGGTTTGGGGAGCCGTTACCTTCGCCTTCCTTTGTCATACGATTCACCTCCTTGCATTCGCTGTTAAAAGGGACTGGTAGGCCATCTCGGCGTTGAGCAAAGGCGGAAACACTATAGCTTGCTTGCCTTATTGCAGGCTTTGTCTATGGGCTTCAGAAGGCAACGTCTCCATCACCCTCTGCCATCCATGCTACATGGCTCCGGGCTTCTACCATGACGGGACTTCCACCCGTTAGAAACACTACCCTTCACTGGTCACATCTATGTTCAACAGGCTGCCCGAGAATTGCTTTGAGTATCAGATGTTATACCATAATATCCATAGCGACATAAGTTTACAACTGTCTGTCATTCCGGGCTTAACCCGGAATCCTGCGTTTTTCTGGATTCCCGCTTTCGCGGGAATGACATATTCGTATCTGATTAATGACGCTGTGTATAAATCAATCGTATTAACACCAGACAATATATAGTCTATCTTTGAGATTGCCACTGCATTATCGGACAACCTGTCAAGGTTTGACACCAACAAGACTCCCCAACAAGACTCCAACTTCCCCCTTTGGCTTCCAGTCCCAGTCACGAGGAAGTCTAAATCCACAGAAATTCCAATATTCCCTACAGTTGGAGCCTGTGCACCTCTGCCATAAGCCAGGACGACCTTGGACCGGATTTAGCTTACACGGGCCGCAGCGTGGGGTACATGAGCAGGGCTCCCAATCTACCGTACAGTCGGCGTTCATGCGACCCTGCCACAAGCCTGGACCTTGTTGTGGCTGTGGCTGACACGGGAGATCGTCAGGGACACAGCAGGGCAAGCGATATTCCCCACCGTCCGGACTAACGCAACTCTGCCACCCGGCGCCTCCGCTTGAATATGGCACACACGGGCCGCAGATACTAAATTCAAATTTTCCTCTTTTCGGTATTGGCCACCCCGGCTGCCCCGAACGATGCTCGGTCATAAACTGTGTGGCTTCCACCCGATCACCGAAACCGCCCCAGACTGCTGCAATCCAATAGCATGACTTCGTCTTATAGAGCGAGGCTTCAGCGGTAAATCCTGGCATGTCTATAGTGTTCATTTCACATCTCCTTTCGGTTGGTTAAGTTTAACGATCATAATACGGCGACATCTTTGTGACCAGGAACGGAAACTCCTCGGTTATGTCCACACGGACAAAGTATTTCTCTGTAACATCTGTGGTACGATGGGTGTAAGAGAAGATGACATCGTTAATCTTCCGTGTGTTGCTGAGGAGCGAGGGGCGCACCTCAACCCCTGTCAACGAACGGTCCTGTTCATAACATTCGCACGCCTTGGTGTAAATGGCGGGATAGCGCATGACCAGGTAGTTCAGGGCGCGGTGTTCATCCGTTGCGCCAGCATTGTCCGCCATCTGCATGATTCTGTCGAGCATTTCCTCTGCCTCCTGGCCAAACTGCGCGGCAGCGGCCTTCTCCGGCTTCGGGACCGCCTTGATGAGCGCGTCGCGGTTGAAGGAATAAATTTGGTCGAAGGCGACGATGGGCACCATCAGCCCATTGCACATCTCCGGCGGGGCGATAGGGCCGCGCATACCGATGACGACATCGATGTCATTGGGGCTGGGGGCAGGACGGATGGCCTCGATCAACAGATCGATATCCGCCGGATCGCGTGGCACTAGCAAATACGTTTCCAGTCCCTGGATTGTCAGCACCCAGCACAGTTGCCGCACGAGATAACGGTGCTCACGCCTGGACAGCACGGCGTGGAAGGTCTGTTGATCAGTTTTTCCGGCGGTGTCTGTCCGTCCGGTCGCCTGGGCAAATTCCTTTTCCGCGGCGAGGTTCGGGAAACGCGCTTCCACCCGGCCGATGGCATAGACATACGAGGGCATTCCACTACCGTTGGAACTCGATTCTGCAGCCCCTTGTGTACCGCCACAGGTTGCACATCCTGCCTGCGGGGCGATCGATGTACTCGCACGGGCATCGTGAGACCGGGCGCTTGCCGGTTCATTTGCCGCAACCGATGGGTTTACTGGCTTTTCCATCGTTTCAGTTTGTTCGTTCATAGTGTTTCTCCTTTCGTAATGAGCCGTAACGCTCAATTAAAAAACCTGGGAATTCGCATTCACGCGATTCCCCTACCCCGGATATCAACGGGTGAGCACCATCCAGCGGTTAAGGGTAGCCGCCCGCCGTTCGCAGCCTCCGCAGGGCTTGATCCCAAAATAGGATGTCGCCCGTTTAATCACATCGCCAAGCCCTATCTCCTCGTCTATAATAAACCCGGGCAGGCGCACCCGGTGAGACGGGTGGTCGCTCTGGCTTGGGGAGTCGTTGTCTTCACCTTCCTTTGTCATACTAATCACCTCCTCGCATTCGTTGTTAACAGGGATTGATAGGCCGCCTCTGCGTTGAGCAAAGGCGGAACTACTGAGGCTCGCCTCGGTATGGAAGCATGGGTGACGGCGAGCTTTATTTGCGCCGCGGTTGCGACGGGAAATTCCGACCACAATAGTGCAATCGCGCCGGTCACAAAAGGTACCGCGACACTCGTTCCCCCGAGCGTAATTGATTGGCCTTCGGTACCAAGACTGGTGATAGCATCACCGGGTGCGCTCAAGCCACGTCTGCCGATCGAACTACCCAGATTCGACTCGTTTATCGGTCTGCCCGCAAGGTTACAGGCCACCACAGGGATTACCCACGGATGGCGGGTGATGGCCGTACTGCCAATGGTGCCCTGATTACCCGCCGCCGCAACCACGATTACGCCGCGCACAACAGCCTGATTGAGTGCCTCCTCCAGCGCCTGTTCCCCTCTGTTGGAAGGTTGCGCAAGGGCGAGGCTCAGGTTAATTACTCGTGCACCTGAATTGATGCACTCCATGATTGCCGCGGCAAGCTCCAGAGGCGTTGCGCCCGGCATCTGTTCACGTCCCGAGGTCGTTTCGGCGAAAATGGGTCGGATCAGGAGGGTACAGCCTGGGCAAATGGCAGGTGCGGGGGAATTCCGCTTTGCGGACAAAATGCCGGCAACAAAGGTTCCATGCAGGCACGCGGCACTGTTGGCCTGCGTGCACGTGGCGCCGTTATTTCCGGGAATCTCGCGGAGGTGTTCGGCCGCCAGATCGGGATGTTGGGCAACAACAGGCCCATCGATGAGCCCAATCTTCACTTCAGGGCTACCGCTGGTGCGTTCCATTAACGCTGTTAACTTTACTAATTCCAAAGGGACCATAACGTATTTTCCTCGCTGGACTCGCGTCCACCTCATAAACTCATTTGCCGCTACTTTGTTTAAGTCAAAAAACAAAAAAGCCTTACTGCAAAGATTTTTTCCAAACATCTTCGGCAGTAAGGCTGTCTTTTTACTACTCAATACAAGGATATAATTGTCTTCTCTTAGACTACATCCTTGTATTAAGAAGACCCTATTACTTTGCGTCCCCTGATCACTCAGGGTTTGCCCTTATCGAAATGTATCTGATGGAGAATATTAACAAAAGAGATGCCGGAAATTAGACAAAGGAGGAAATTTTCTCTAATTATTTCTTTAAGCACGAAATCCCAAGTACTTATGAACACGTGAAAACAGATATGAACAACAGTGGAGTTTTTAAAACATCTTAAAAAAGTGTGTCATGTCACACTTGTGTGCCGTCACAGAAGTGTGACATGGCACACTTTTTTAATAAGATTTCTCGATGGGCTATGCGACAATTCATTGGAAGTTTCGATGGCGGCAACAGGGAAGGGGAGTCATGGCAAGTGGCGAACCTTCATGTATCAATTATCAGGTTCCTTTATATCTTTCAAGCTTACAGAGCAAGGAGTTTTTCAATTTCTTCATCAGTAAATTTCAATTGCTTTAGAACCCGCTTGCAATACACCGGATCGAGACTTTTCTTTCCCATTTGAACGGGAGCAGAGTATCTTCTGCCCTCAATAACCCTCGAATAAATTGCGTGGTCTGTCGACCCCTGCCTAACAAAAATCGCCCCTCCTTTTTCCATCAATCGCGTCAAATCTCGGCTTGACATGGAAGGCACTTTAGGCATATGCCGGTACCTCGTGTACCTCCAATGGCCGCAGGATAAACCCTTTTCCAGTGTCTTTGTACCATTCCGGTTCTGTATCTTTCAGGAATTCTATAAATTCCTCTGTAGAAATGGGAGATGAAACAGTCTCGGGGTATTTCTTTATATCTTCCAGATATAACTCTATTGCCTTCCTTAGGTTTTTTTCAACATCAGCCAAATCATCGCCACGGGCTGTTACATTGAGTTCCAGGCATACCGCTACATATTCAAGCTTACTTTTGCGAACTATTGCCGTATATTTCTTTTCCATAATTTTATCCCCTTCAAGTATATTTTTCCGCAATAGTATAGTTTAAATCGAGCAGTGATAAGGCAAATTGCGCAAAAAGCAATGTTTTGAAAATTAGCAGGATATCATCTCCTCTTCTAAATCATAAAAAGATGCTATGGCTTTGAAATCGGCGTCAAGGTGTAAGAGTCTGGCATTTTTATATGCTGCTGAAGCTATAATCAAATCCGTAGTTGAAACAATCTTGCCTTTTCTGTCCATCTCAAAACCCCATCGAGAAGCAATTTCAATGATTTTTTGATCTATGGGAATTCTCGGAAGAGAAATGAATGAACCATGTAACTCGTCAAAATCTTTCTTGTTTTTAGCCCCTCTCAGGATCTCTATTACAACAATGTCACACGAAACAACGACTCCCAATCCGAGTAGCTCTCTTACTTTCTCTTTGATTTTTGTGGACCCTTTTGGCCTAAGGTACTCAATCCATACCGAACTATCGATGAGGAACATCGCGTTTTCTTCTTTTCAGAAATTCGGGCAATGAGAATGAAAGCTCTACTTTGCCTTCAAGTTCAATAAGTTTTTTCGATTTTTCCCTTCTCACAAATTCCTCCAGAGCAATCTCTATCGCTTCTTTCTTGGTCTTTGCACCTGATAGTATTTTTGCTTCTTCCAAAAGATCTTCATTTATTGTTAATGTGGTTCTCAATGTATGCTCCTTTTTGGCATATTAGATAGGCATATTATCAAGTGCATGCGTTTTATGTCAAGAGAAAATACATTGCCAATATTTTTATGTAGTATATTCACCCTTCTTACCTTTCTAAAATCATCTTTGCCCTGACGAGTCTGATCTCCTCATAGGAATACCCTTCTCCTAATTTCTCTTTTACCGGGCTGAGCGCCTGTATGCCTAATTCTTCGAATACCCCTCTGATATGCTGCTGCTTTTCCGGGGTAACAAAGCTGTCAATGGAAATGTCTTCACCATCCAGAATCAGTTTTTCCAGATGAGAGGCAATGGTGGATATTGCCAGGCCTCTTTTTTGCGCAATCTCAGGAATTGTGAGGCGTTGCTTATAAAAGTCGAATGTCACTTGAACGGTAGAAGTCTTTGGCTCTTTTCCTGGAAATTCAGCAGGTGGCGGAGAGAATTGTTTTGGTATGATGTTGTTTTGCTCGCAGTAATTGACGATCTCTTCGAGAAATACCTTTCCGTACTTCACTAATTTTTGATCTCCGACACCGCTTATCTTCCGTAAATCGAGCAAACTATGAGGATAATAGACCGTCATTTCTTTTAAGCTGGTATCATGGAAAATGATATATGGCGGCACCCCCTCCTGATCGGCCAGCGTCTTTCGCAAAGCCCTCAGGCGGTCAAACAGGGTGTGGTCATAGTCTTCACTTGCTTCGGCCTTCTCTACGGGAATTTTTTCGTCGGGTTTTATCAAAAACACCTTTTCATTACCCAATAAGACAGGACGGCTCTTCTCATGCAATTTCAGGATAGGATATTCATCTCCGTCCAATCTTAAGTATCCAAGCTGAATTAATTCACGGATAAATGATTGCCACTGCACCTTTGCATATTCCTTCCCGACACCATAGGTCTTCAGGGTATCATGCCGGTTCTGTAACACTTTTTGATTTTTGGCGCCCAGCAAGACATCGACAATATACTTTATCCCGAACCGTTCGCCTGTCCTGTAAACACAAGATAATATCTTTTGTGCAGCGATCGTTCCATCAAACCGTTCTTTCGGTTCCCTGCAGACATCGCAACCGCCACAATTCGGCTCTTCGAATTGCTCGCCAAAATAGGCCAGCAATATCCTTCTCCGGCAAACATTGCCTTCGCAATACGTTATCAGCTCCCGCAATTGTTTATATGCAATCTGCTTTTCATGTTCATCTTCTTTCTGTTGAATGAAGTGCTCAATCTTAAACTTGTCGGCGTAACTAAAAAAGAGGATACAGTCACTCAGCAATCCATCCCTGCCGGCGCGCCCCGTTTCCTGATAATACCCCTCAATGCTCTTCGGTAAATCGTAATGGATTACATACCGCACACCTGGCTTATGGATGCCCATACCGAATGCAATCGTTGCCACGACAATCTCTACGTCATCACGGATGAACCGCTCCTGGTGATCCGTTCGGACTTCAGCCGTAAGACCGGCATGATATGGCAAGGCGCGGTATCCTTTTGCCTGCAAGCCAGACGCAAGGGTTTCCACGGTCTTACGACTCTGGCAATAGATGATTCCCGAATCAGTACGGCGGTCTTTCAGGTAACGAAGGATTTGCTGGAATGGCTCGTGTTTGGGTTTTATCTGGTAATACAGATTCTTTCGGTTAAAGCTTGCCTTGAAAACCTTATTATGGGGCAGGTTCAGTTGCCTGATAATATCATCCTGAACGACTTGCGTGGCGGTGGCTGTTAAGGCCATAACAGGAACGTTAGGGAATTTCTCCTTCAACACTTTCAACTGGCGGTATTCAGGACGGAAATCATGTCCCCATTCAGAAATGCAATGCGATTCATCGATGGCAAACAGGCATATTTTGAGCCCCCGTAAGAATTCAAGAAACTCAGGCATCAGAAGCCTCTCAGGCGCGACATAAAGGATCTTGAGTTCATTCTTTGACAACTTCCGCCTTCTGGCATCAACTTCAGCATAACTCAAAGAACTATTGATAAACGTCGCCGGAATACCATTGGCCAGCAAGCCATCCACCTGATCTTTCATCAAGGCTATTAAGGGCGAGATAACAATGGTCACGCCATCAAAAAGAAGCGCCGGCAGTTGGTAGCACAGGGACTTGCCACTCCCTGTCGGCATCAGGACAAAGACGTCCCGGTGTGCCAGCACCTCCTTAATAATATCTTCCTGAAGCGGGTAGAAACTCGTATAGCCAAAATATTTTTGTAGTACATCGTTCATAATGCAGCACATCACAGCCAAAAAATGTAATTACGAAGAATCCGAAAGGCACGAAAAATACTGTAACAATTTAGCTTTTTGAAAAATATCTGTCAACTACTCGCTCCCAAACCTTATACTGAACATCGTGAAGTATCGGTTTGGGAGTGTCATGGATGAGAAACCCAGTTTCTCGACAATGGTGTTCCCAAACGGGAGTTTGGGAACAAGCAACATAGCCCTGAAGGGGCAAAAGCGTATAGCAGGGGGTGAAGCCCATAAGCGCTAACTTGTATTATTGACAAATTTTAATCATCATGGTATTTTTAT
>CAZBCT010000102.1:0-11302 GCA_964490485.1 uncultured Candidatus Brocadia sp.
CCCTTTCCAGCCCCTCGATCTTATAGACGTCGTTGATCTGAAGAATTTTAAATTTTACCTCATGCTCTACCTTGTTCTTCTCGCTTTTTACATCGGGAAAAGACGAACAACCCACACTAAGAACAACAATCGTAAACAACAAGATACAATGAAGGACTTGTCTAATCGTCATAAAATACCCTTTCTTTCTTATCAGAGGTCATATTTTTATTTATCACAATTACAACAATCCATTAAGAATTTCATAAATGTTTCGCTAATCCTATACCAAGACAAGAATGAGATTGCGCTGATCGCGGCCCCTGCTGGTATAATTACCCAAGGATACCACTTGTACGGATAATATACCGCGATGTAGCCTGCAGCCACACATGAGAGGATAAATGCGGCAATTATAGTAGGATCCCGCCAACACCAAAAATACCAAGAAAAGCATTTCGGGGGTTTTTGATCAGAACAGAATGAAAAGCATTTAGGGATTTTTTCTGAATAAGTTTTTTCTAAAAGAAGACGGTTAAGGCTTTTAATCTTATATTGTTCACCGTCCTTTAAATTAGAGAATTTCTTTATGCTTTTTTCTTCATTAGAATTTTTGCCATGCAAAATATCATACAACTTAGGTTCCTTCAAAAGTTTATTAAGCCACTTTAGACACTTTTTTGGAAAATCGGAATCTTTACCTTCAAGCAAGTTGTAGTTATCCTTAATATCCGCCGATATCGCATCATAGAGGCCTTTTATTTTAGATGGCGGAACAAATTCACCCTTATAAAAACTTATATAAATTTCGTAGGTCTTGGGTAGTTCTGAAAACATAAGTATTATGAAGAAGCATATTAAATAAATCAGACCTGTCATGGACAAAATAAATAGAGTATTAATATCGTCATATTTCGATTGCAATAATGAGAGGAGTGCCGAAATTGTAAGTGCGGGTGTAAAAACGGCAAGCGCCCTTGAAAGACGCATTCTTATACGAAGATAGTGTGCATATTCGTTTGGTTCTTTGCCACCTTTTAAGATTTTAATCTTAAGAAGGTCTTCTGGATAAGGATCGGATCCGGGATGTTGCTTACCATTTTTAATCAAATCGATTGTAAAATTAAGCCGATGGTATTGGTCTAATCGCGAAAGAAGTGTGTCTGCGAAACGGTCGAATACTATGCCTAATAAGTACGCTGTTGCTATAATTAATGCCCCCTCAACTATAGAGCTGTATTCTATTAACTTCTTTATTTTATTCGCATCAATATACGGAAGAAAGCCTGTTGCTAAAACCAGCAAACCAATCAGTACCTGCTCGACAAAGATCTCTGTGGTCTTCATAGAATCCTCCTTATAGGGAACTATGGAAAAACGCGTTGGCCTTCCGGAGAACTTCCCGGGCGTCATCGAATGAAAGTGTTGCGATAGCCTCCTCGTAACTGCACCACTTCACTTCACGGTCTTCAAGTGCATCGCCAGATTCACGATAACGCATGACAAAGTAGAGGACACGAACCCGTTCCGTTTCCTTAGCAAAGTTACTTTCGCACAGGATAGACAGTGTCTCCGCTTTAATGCCCGTCTCCTCACGGACCTCTCTCAAAGCCGCCATTTCTGGGGATTCTCCCGGTTTAATATGTCCTTTCGGGAATACCCAGCGGGTCGGATCCGTACTTGATCTTACGAGGAGATACTTCGGGTGTTTATCTTCATACCTTACGACAACTCCACCTGCATGCGTGTATAATGCTTCAGTCATCCCAAACTCCTTTATCTGCTGTTATTATTTTCCCGTCTTTTCCATGAGCCAGCACATTACAACCCATTGAAAGGCGGCAAACCAGGCAATTACTAACGCTGTGAGAAAGTAGTCCAGCAACCACCACGATTCAAAAAGCCTTGGCCGATAGATTGCCACCAAGGCAAAAGCTACCCAATGGCCAAGGCAATACCCGCAGGAAATGAGCTCTCCCAGAAAGGTGTTCTTCCCTTTTACCCATTCCCGTATGGGCTTAAACAACTTTGTCTCCGTTATGGTAAAAGAGATCGATGCAGTAATAAATGATAGATAAATGATCATTATCATAATTAATGCCACGCAAGTTTAACACGAACAAACGGAGTTTGTCCATGCCACCCTTTTATCGATACAAAATCGCATTTTATAAGCATCCTGTGTATTTCTTCTCTCGTCTGTATTCTCTCCGCCTTCGTCCCTCCCGCCTTCGTCCCTCCCTCCTTCGTGCATTCTCATCTTGACATCTTTCAACAAAAAAAGCACCGCTCCTACAGTTCGCCACCAGCCTTAACATATACTTTTCCGTTAAATTATCATTATTTATCAAGTTCCCTTTGGGATGAAGGCGCCGATTTCTTTTGGTTATTGTCCATAGCAATACCTGATATCCTCTTTAAAATTTTCAGGGCAAAAAGTTCAGAAAAACCTGTAAGGAATCCAACGGTCAGCAAGCTGGCTAATCCTTACACAATCCCTGTACTTCCAATGGTAATAAAACCTGTCTTCAAAATAATAATAACCATTTCGGCTATGCTGCCCCAATTAAGCGAAATACACCCACCACATGGTAGGTCAACCGTCCCCGGTTGACATCATAATGACAAGAGGGGGTGCCGATAAAGGAGACTTGGTTGCGGTTATGCTGCGCTGTGCAATTGTTGTTTTGCAATTGCGGTCAATTTCTGTTTGACATACCATCGTAGTATAAAGCCTGCAATGAACCTGACAAGGAGACACAAAAGACTCAAAACCGATCCCATGGCAAATATCAAGGCCATGCGGTGAACATCGTCCCTGGCAATCCAGCCAAAATAAAGTGTAGGCAAAAACGTTAGGATAGACGAAGATGATATACATTTCAGAACTATTCTAAATCTCCGTAAAATGGCTATCCTTTGTTTTACATTTTCTAAATGCCTGCGCAGATCGTCGGGCCGGGTGAGGACAACTGCGGATATTTTGGTGATAACGTCACCATCAGGCTGAATTACTGTCCGCGCACAACAAGGAGAATCAGATGACGAACTGTCAAAACGGGTGCATATCTCGATCCCCCCCTGAATATACATCTCTTTAATGATCATTCTCAACTGATGAAAGAACATGATTATTTTTTAAAGAACACCTTTACAATTGAATTGAAAAAGTCACCGAGAATCCCTACAAGCTCCTTCCAGAACGCCACAGAAGTGCTTACACCCTGATTGTGAAGATTATGGATCAATTCATGACCCGATGATACATATTTCGGCTGCACACGCGTTATGACATCTCCGTCCAGTTGTATAACCGTTTGCATTGCAATCTCTTCCGTCCCTATTTCCCAAATTTTCCTGATCAACACAAGTTCATCGGTAGTAAGCGGAAAAGGCGGCCGCTTCTCTTCTAGTTGCTCGCGGGTATATGCATTATCCCAATTGACAACATTCCTCAGTCGAATGGAATTAAACATACCCTTGATCTGATCTGATTTGTCCTTTACCCGTTGCAACATCAGGATGTCTGCCTTTCTCTTGTCCGTCATTTCACCGCCTTCGTTTGCACGTGCTGAAATTCCCTGTTTTGCCCTTTCCCGCAACTGATCGAATGCCACGTAGCCACCCGTATCATCATGCTTTTCAAGCTGTTTTGCTCCGAGGCGCTCAAGTTCATTGTCAAAATCTCTGGCAATATCCAGCAATGCATGACGGGGGCTTGGCATCTTTAAACCTTCAATACCGGGCTTGACGATTGTATTAATCTCAAGATTTAAAAGATCACCCGCAATCTTTGTAATCTGCTCTTTGAAATTTTGCATTGTTATTCCTTTTTACTTGCCTAAGACAGATTTGGCAACCGCATAGAGCTTTTCAAGCACTGCAATATTTGCCTTTATCAATTCATATCCTTCTTTCTCCCTGGCAGCATGGAAAGCCTGCAGGCTTTGATACTTTCCCGTGACAAATTCTTCATGAAATACGGTAGTAATATCCCCCTGAATCAGATTAATCGTGGTTAAGATGACACTCGGATTTTCAGCATAATCAATCACGGGCAACCCCTTTTCATCTTTCGTAATCCCTCCAACAGCAGTTACAATTCTGAGTGTTACCAGTTCATTAATAGCCTTTTTAATATTTTCAAACACCTTTTCTTCTGCCATAAAATACCTCCATTCTTAGTAAGTATCAAAAAACCTGGTTCACCACAGAGGCGCAAAGTTCGCAAAGATTCTTGAAAAAAAAGTGTATGATCTTTCTCACTTTTCATTATTTCCTCTGCGCCCTTTGTGCCTTTGCGGTGGACTATTATCTTAACAAACATCCGTTTCTGCAATGAGCCGTGGGTCTTAACATATACTTTTTTATCCAAATATTCATTGTCATCATTTCCTCCTTCACTATTTACTTACCTTGATTCTGTACGAACCAGTACCACCGGCGCTATTGTAATGCCGGACCTGGACATAGTAATCGCCAGGTGCAAGGTCGGTGGCAATTTTCGCATTCCGATCAGTGCCACTGTCATCATCTTCGGTGATAAGCTTCGTTTGACTATCAGGACCGTAGAGCGACATCACCATGTCCGTAGGGCCTTCAGTCTCGATCGTATAGCGGCCGGCATTCTTTGCAGTGAATTTAAAGAGGTCTTGTTCACCTGGCAAACCAATTTCGGCCTCAGTGGCCTTCGTCTCAATCACGGAGAGTTCCGTAGCCCCTCCGCCCTGCAATGGATAATTTATTGGGTCCCCAATAAACTTCTTATCGGTTTCCGACAGTACCTCATTCGGCTCAGACTGGAAGCCATCCAGGGTCCAGGTTACCGGAATAGCGTAAAGCATTACAGACTTCTTATCGAGGGAAGTTCCATTTATCTGCTCCCGATCATACGTTTTAAACATATTATGCTCGATTGTCGCTGGCCCCCAATTGTTCGGCGGGCCCGAGAGATCCCGAATTACATTGGGTTTGTTCCACTTGATACCCCCCAATGGATTCTGGTGCTCGTGTATCAGGCCAATAGCATGCCCGAATTCGTGGAGGACGACACCCTCATCCTGCCAGCCTAAATTCATCGTTGCTTCATTTAAGGGGATATCCTTACAATCCGTACCAATGTACGACCAGGCTCCATCGGAGTCGAGAAAGGAGATACGGATTTCTGCATCCGATGCGTTGTTAAAATCAAACTTCAGATTAGCATGGTTACTCCACTTAGGGGCGAATTGCTTGACGATGTTGTGCTTACCCGAATCGCCTCCGATGAAGCGCACCCGAAGAGTTGACCCGTTCGGCCACTTCTTTGCCTTTAACACTGCCATCCTTGCAGCGATAGACATGCTCGGCTGTGCAAGACGCCGAATGTCCCGGGGTAAAATCCTGTCATAGCACACCTTGAGATAATTAGCCATAACTATGCTCCTTCCCAAATGACTTCAAGCCGAACCATTGAAGTCGGTTCATGATAGTTTCATTCACGCTCGGATGAATGTTTTTTTGAATCAGACAAGGAAGACGTCCGGTTCTTCGTGCAAAAGTCATCGATATGCAGTTTCTTAATTTGTGTTTCAGGCACATCGACCGAACGATTGCTTGCAGTAGATTCTCCCCGTTCTCTATCCCTTTCATCGACGGTCTTAATCTCGGTCAGACGTTCAGATGGAGCAATGTCTCCCCTGGCTTCGTCGTAAAGGTCAAACCATGGCAGCCCATGTTCCGTGTATGTTTTCGGATCAACAGGAGTCGGTGGGGGTTTCTTTCCTGTTATCTCAAAAAACTGTGCACTGTTAACAATGTGAATGACAACACAACCATAGTTATCCTGATCCCAGGCGTCGAGGCCATACAAGTCGGGATATATCTTTTGTTTCATTGTGCCCCCAGCGCCGAGTCCCATTGGTTGCGCTATTGTGAAGCTTGGTTTCGGCCTAGCCAGCCGGTGAGAATCAGTTTCAGGCATTACCGGTGGCTTCTCTGGAAACTTATCCGGCTTTGGCTCAAAGACAACGATCTGTATTCCACCAAATCTTTCCGTGCCGGTAATAGACGCTTCTACAGTATAACCGAGTCCCAGAGACATCGCAATAAACTGCCGAATCGAACCATGTCCCGTATTTATGCCATCCAGCCAGGGTTGGTCGGGACAGACAATATAGTCTTGAGGGTCGGCATGAAGTCCTTCATCATAAGATTCGCCGGAAATTGCATTGATATTGCCCACATGTATTTTAACCGCGTTTGGTTTCCAGGCTGCAGCATCAAACCCGATCCACAGCGCCTCTCGCTGATACATGGGAATGAACGCCCCCCCTTGCTCCCGCCATGCGGATGGAACACAATCCAGGTAATCCTCTATCTTAAATAAAGGGAACATACCAAGACCGGGAGGCAATGGATATGTCCGGCCATCGTCGGGAATACGAAGTGTACGATGGAAGGAGACAGCGAAGCGCAAACCGATCCGTATCGCATACTCATCGACAATAACATCAAGCATTGTTTATTCTCCCTGATTACAACACTCTACAAACATTCCTCTGCCATTCCATCCCTTATACAAACATTAAATATCTTGATTGAGTTCACGATGTTATTAGTGCAACCATGTAAGATATGACACCAAATCTTCAAACACACCCGCCCTTTTTGGGAACGGATAGCCATTCAACCAGACTTGCCATCAAAGCACATTGATCTGAACGGCGATGCCGCCAAGGATTTTTTTACTCTTTGTATCTCGTTGAACCATGTCCAAACGTAACGTCTCACCGCTTTTTGTCTCTTGAGGAACTTTCAATTTTAAACCGAATACCAGTTGCTCCTGCGGACGAACTGAAATCGGTATTTGGGCTTTTGAACTACTACCGAAGAAGGCTTCAAAACCCTGCTTAAACTGCCTGGCTGGTTTGATGCCGCGCGCCCACCAGCTATGAAACGTTTCGTGTCGCAAAGCGGTTGTTCCAGTTGTTGTCCCACCTTCATACTCCATCCCACCGACGTGAAAAAACGAAACAAAGCGATTCTCGTGCATGTAAGGACCTGTCGAGTTCTCGTTTTCAGCAAGATAAGTCTTTATGTTATTGACTTGGGTTGGAAGGCCAGTTGGATTACTGACTAACTTCCAGGTATCAATTGTTATATTTGCACCCGAGACGGGCAGGGTAACGGCGTCAGTTGTCTTCACAAGCGTACCGCTGGCGCGTAGCTCCAAAAGTGGTGAAAGGGCCGTAAACCGCGACGGGAATTTCACCTGCCAGTGATGAATGCCAACTGATATCACTTCGCCGTTTGTAATCACCGTATGTGCAATCATCGTATTGAGTATACGCAAGGTAAGTATCAGTTCGAACTGATCGAAAATCAAATTTGCTGGTACCCAGGCTTCAAGATAGCGTCCAGCGCCAAGGTCAGTAAAACCGAAATTAAATGCCAGCCGGGGACCATTGCTCCATAACAGTGTGTCACCAAGATCACAAAATACCACCGACGTCAATACCGGGTCAGCCATTATCCATCTTCTCCCTTTTGTCCTTTCGTAGTTATTTCGAAGGGGAAATCGCGTTTCGCATCTCCCGCAACTTTTGAATCAATGCATCTATCTCTGGTACCGACGCGTTCATCTCGAAATCGACTCTTTTCACTTCCCCACCAATGGTAATTTCCACCCACTCGCCCCCTTGGTCTGAGCAATCCGGCTGACCGATACCCGATGGCAGTATTCTGAACTTGTCCCAGTTTATCAGACATTGCAGCTCTTCCCAGTCTTTTCTTGCCGTCTCCCTCCCTACTTTGATATCGGGGTATTGTGGGTCATTCACGGTGCTGGTCAGCGTGTAGAACGTTTTATCAGGAGCGATGGTCATCGTCTCATTGCAATGGATAAAACACTCGCCCAAGTATGTTCCAGTCCGGATCATCGATAAACCATTAGAATTATACATTTTTACCTCTTCGAATCTTGAGCACCCGCAGGGCATCACGAGTGCACAGGTTAATATAAAATCAACCAGCGGCGCCACGAGAGGACGCCGCTGGTTGCGATTCTTGCATGTCTTACTCACGCCAGGTGATCCATGATTAGTTTGGTCGCCTGCTGCTTATCTTCATCGGCGTATGTACCTTTGCGCACCCGCTTGATGTGCTGCTGCACCATGTCAAGCAGCGGTGCAGCGGTTTCTCTGGGAGAGACAACCGCCGTGCTCAGACGCGCCACGGTGACGGCATCACGCCCTTTGAGCGCCGCATCAAAAGCACGGGTAGCTTCGCCTTCATCCTTTGAACGCAAGACCCGCGCACTGCGGACGTCCCGCAAGTCCCGGGCGAGAGAGTTCGCTACGACCATGGCGCATGCCGCACCGGTGTCAGTGCCGGAAAACCGGTCCGTGACCGCCACAAGTTTCTCAAGGGCTAAGGTGTCAGTACCGAAATCGCCAAGCGCAAGGCTGAGACCAACGCCCTTATTCATCGTGAGCCGGGCAATTTCGCGCTCGGTTTCGGTTACCGCCGGACGGATTACCACCGACACGGATTCGCTCCGCACCACGGTTCCGTTGCCGATCAACAACTCTGCGCGCACTTCGTAGCGTCCTGGCTGATCAAACGTTAGGCCGTGCGGCCCATAGAACATTTGTACCGTGCCCGAAATCTGGTCACCGGGTTGCAACGTTCGCATTCTCCGCGTACCACACACAACAGCCACGTCGCGCGCATCAATTACCTGACCACTTGGGGTGGTCACGGCAATCCGAAGGTCGTCCTCTGCGAGGTTGAGTGCGGTCGTCACATCATACGCAACACTTCCATTATTTGTTACCGTCACCGTTGCGCTCACAAACTCGCCACGGGAGGCTTCCGCCGGAAGATCGACACCTAAGCTGAGGTCTTCAGCCTCCGGCCCGCCATCATCGAGCCCAGTTGCATCCACTGGTTCAGCAATGCCGCTCCAAACGCTTCCGTGACCCCAGCCAAACTCCTTCCAGCCTGGCTTCACCTGCGGGTCTGGCGAATGGATCAGTGACGTTCGATTGTGGTCGTTGAAGGCCATTGTCGCGTTGCACGGATACGGGTTGGCCACCGTGGCGAACCCCATCACGTCCCCTGTTTGATTCATGATGGTTGTGCCTACGGGGACAGTGTGTACGTCGTGCTTCGGATGAAACAGGTTGAAAGCGTGGCCCGCCTCGTGGATTAGCGTTCGGAGAAACGCCAACGGCACTTCGCCTAATTTCTTGCCGCGCGCTGGAGCGTGGATGATGTCGCTATTCGGCAGAGTGGGATCATAGAATCCTACCGCTCCCTCTCGGTGCGGCGGATTGCCGGTATCGAACATGATACCAAGTGTACCGTCCATCCGGGAACCCACTAACAACCACAGGTGCCAGTTGCTTCCGCCGGCCGACAGCGAACGGTGCGTAGTCAATAACGTGTGCAGCTCCGGTATCGTTAGCAGAGGGTCATCCGGCACATTAACTTCATTCACCACTGCCCTGAAATCCATACCCGTCGCCCGATACACTCCAGTATAGGTAAAAGTCTGGCCGCCGTCGCAATTCGTCGCACTCGTGGGCCACTGCCGATTTGTCATTACGTCCACCTCGACAAGACATCCGCGATAGTATGGTGAGGTCTTGACAGCGGTAAGATTGTATGACGTTCCGCCGATCATAGCCGTTCCCTTCATCTCGATCGTGGGTCGCGGCGCAGCGATCGGACGGATGAGCGAAGCCTGGCACTTGAACTTCATCCATCCATTGTCCTGTGAAACGAAACTCTGACTTGCGTTGTTCCAGAGGTGCCTCTCGAACTTGAACAGAAGAGTCCCTTTCGAATAGATGACCCCATTGCTACGGAAATACCAACGGTACTCGCTTTGGGGAAAGGCCGGGTACCAATTCTTTTTGATGACCAATGATCCAGGAATGAATGGCCCGGCGGCCTCAGGGCTTACGGTTGGGAATGTCACCCCTGGCCGTATCGGACCAATCGGCCCAATTAATGATTTCACGTAAATATCCCCGGAAATACGCAGTCGGGGAGACTGAACCTCGATGCGCATCGGGCCACGGATTTGCTGCAGGAGATGCGGGCTTGTCGGTTTCAATGTAAGCAGCCAGCTTCCATTCAACGTAGTCAGGCTGCAGGGTCGACTGAGTGGCAAAACCGGCCCAATCGGCTTGGTTAGTGCCAAGCTCCCCTCCTCATCGTAAGTAAAATCTTCATCTCCACCCTGACATACCGAATCCTCAAACAATGGTTCGTCAGTCGTCTCATCGTCAGTGATATTGATGTCTAAGTATTGCTCTTTCATTTTAGTTTCTCCTTTTTTGTGACGGTGTGCATTTCATCAAATAAAGCCACGCAAACTACGTAAATCCACCTTGATACTCGGTCAGGATGTTTACACCTCCTTTCCGCTGTGAGCGTATTGTCAAAAGTTTTTACAAATTTATTAGCAACATTACTTTGTTAAAAAACGCTTGTAAAAAAATATTTTTAAGCCATAAGTAGAGTTCGACCTAACTTACTACAAATCAATGCTACGCGAATTATTTCTCTCCTGGCCTATTCACTTACCGTGGATCACATTTGCTAGTATTTGCACAACACCGCCTTCCTGTACATTAACTGACAACTTCAACTCTGATTTAAAAACCAGGGGGCAGGAAAATCCAATAGTAAACGTTTTAGGGTCTCCCGTAGGCTGTAACAAAACCAACCCATAGGGATTATTTTGCGTAAGCCCAATATTTTTTAAAGCAGCTATGGATATGTTAACAACATTCTTTCCGTCAATATCAAGACTAACAAATGTAAGATCGTTGGTTCCTCCTTGTTTTGTTATTTCCGCCGAAACAAATTTACCACGACCCTTAAGAGACACGAGTTCGTGTGTTCCTTGCGGGGCTGGTGCTATTAATCCTTGCGTTCTCTGAGGAGCTTTCACATCTGCATAAGCAACAACTACAATCAACAACATTGCCAATACTATAGATGTTTTTAAAAACAATTGCGGTTTCATAGGTAAATACCTCCCTTTTCTTCTAAGGCGCCAGACTCTGGTCTAGCCTATCATTGAAACAGGTGTGCGAAAAATGCTTCTTACTTTTACGGATTTTGTACGAATAATACTTCCGATGATACCTAATGCCATTGAATTAAGTTAAACTTTTAGCTTTCCATTTTTCACCGCCTTTCAATTTATTATAAAAACAAAAAAAGCCTTACTGCAAGGATGTTTACTGAAACATCTTCGGCAGTAAGGCTATCTTTTTCTTAAGGGTGTCTTCTCTGTTACTTCCCTGTAAGGATAAAGACCCTTTCC
>CAZBCT010000103.1:0-11290 GCA_964490485.1 uncultured Candidatus Brocadia sp.
GCTTATGGTAAGCCAGTTGCCATCCTTCACCATATTACAGAAGAAGATTTGACCGATTATCTTATAGAAAATGATCCGGTTTTCAAAACGAGAATTGAAGAGGCTTACACGGAATACCTGGTTAAGGGAGGGGTTCCAGCCGATACCATAATGAAAAAACTGGAAAAACGCCGTGGAACAAAAAAGGTTTGAAGTTATATTCAGCCCCTCTGCTCAAAAAGACATTGAAAAACTTGAGGTTGATAAAGCTCTCCAACTCGCAACTGATATAAAAATCTATTTGGAAACATCTCCATTCCCGTTTGGTAAAACCAGGATAAAAAAACTGACAAACTTTGACCCGCCACTTTATCGTCTGCGAAACGGTGTTTTTAGAATTTATTATCGAATCCATCCAAAAGAGGTCATCGTTCTTGCCATCACGCACAAAAAAAATAGCGAAAAGTTCCTTAAAAAGTTCAGGTAAACACATTACGTTGTTCCTATCCACTTCATTTATTCCACATCCGCATAAGTTTTCTAACATGCGCTCGAAAAAATGGTGGGCGATGCCCACCCTACCCGGCTCATGAGTAACCATTGGCTCCTTTACAAGTAGGATGGGTTGAGTAGACGAAACCCATCGTTCATGTTGGGTTTCATTTCATCCAATTCAACCTACCATGCTGACTATAGCTTAGCACACATGGAATAATTTGTTCAGCTTTATTTGTTGGTATTGGGTAGGGCGATGCCAACCCTACCTGCTGCGATTTTTTGCAATAGAGAGTTTTTTTCGCTTGACAAAAGCCTTCTAATGGATGACCCTTAGTTTTTCCATTGAGGATCACATCTTGCATGGTTTACAAAGAGTTTGCCGACAGGAAATCTTCAGGAGTATATGCAGATATGAATTTTTTTGAGATTTCTAAAAATTCTTTATCTCGTGAAACGAGGACGACAGGTTTAAGAGATAAACACAGGGCAAGATGTATTGCATCAAAAGGGTCAAGAGGATATTCTGATTGGAGAGAACTGGCTTGCAGCATATCGGTTGTATCTGGTATGACCACTTCAAAGAGAGCGGTAATTTTGCCTATGTCTTCTTCTACTTGTTTTACAGAATATCGTTTCTTTCTTCTCAGGAGATATCTGAGTTCAAGGACAGTTGTGAGGGAAATAAAACCCTCCCGTTTTCCAGACACAATATCCAACCGTTTTATGATTTTGTAGGGGGCGGTCCAGAGTTCCCGGCCAGATGCCGTTTCTATTTCTTTTGTAAGCCAGTTTACAATAACATCGGTGTCAAAAAATATCCTGTTCTGTCTCATCTATTCATTAACCTTACCATACATGGTTGCCCGTAATTTTTTGATAAATTTTGTTGATGTCATTTCTGAAGGGATAACGTCGCGATATTTACCGAGCAATTCTTTTGAGATATTTTTTTTCGCAGATGCCTTCGGCGCTGGAAAATGCTTGATGGAATCAATAGCTTTTTTCAGGATAGTGGACATGTATTGTACCTCCAACTTTATTTAAATTCTTACATAATTAGTGAACGAGTTATAAAGTCTTTCACGGTACAATTTGAACACACTGAGACTATGTTGTCAAACAAAATGTGAATTCAGGGAGACCCCATGCTTAAGTAGTGACTCCGTTGGGTTTCGTGCCTCAACCCGAATGGTATCCGCACCCTCCGATAGTTAGGCATGTTTGTATATTTTCATCCACGCAATCTTCACGTAGGGTATGGCACCGCCTGCCATATCAAACACGTCAACATGATGCAATGCAAGCATGTCCCCACTATTACCACAATCCGTTTAATGCCAAATCATTCCCATCCATTTCATTCATTCCACATCCACACAAGTTTCCCCACATACGCTCGAAAACATGGTAGGCGAGCCTACCCTACCCGGCTATAATCACAAATCAAGGTTTGACACCAAGCCCCATGGGTGACCCCTCGATTCAACACTTGATTCTCGATTCCTCCTTCATTGATTTATCCAAGTCTACTAAAAATAAGGTTTACAAGCGGATGTCCGCCTATAGTTCTAGCAACATCCTTCAAACCAACATAAATCATCTCTCTGGTCCTCAGAGGTCCTATACCACGCATAAAACTTTGTATTACAGCCCGAATGTAGGCTAATAATGGTGAAGCCTTTGCTACTTCTGGACCATGTGCGACTAGAATCTGATTTAATCTGGCCATTGGGGAAGCAAGAGCAGCCTGCATAAATCGAGCAGCAACATTGAATCCAAGATGTGTCAGTGCTGCCGCACTTTTTCCGACTATTCGGCCAATTTTTAAAGATGTTTCAAAAATAACAATAGTTCCAGCTGGATCGGTAGCATTAATCGGACTATTTTGCGCGTATCTAAACAAATTAAAGTCTCCACCTGTAAATCCAATGGGATCTAAACTAATAAACTGCCCAACAGTCGGATTGTATTGACGTGCTCTATAGTAATATAGTCCAGTTTCATCATCAAATTCACGACCCGTAAACAAAAATCTATCTATAGCGGTTGCATCGGTAACACCTAACACATTCCCAAAACTATCATAATCTACATGGCTGATGATGTTCCCGCTACTACCACTGAGATCGCGGATGGTGCCGAGTTTGTCGGTTTGATACCATGACAGACCATCTCCCGGACGGTAACGAGCAATGTTTTCGTCTATGCGATCTCCAAAGAAATAGTTGGCAATTACCTGACCGCCGGCATCAAAATCTGCCCAGGCGTTTTCAAAGTTGTACGCGGTATACACGGTATCGCTATCAACACTTTTCTTGATGCGCCTGTTGAGTACATCGTAACCGTACTCCACCTGGGTGATGACGGTACCGCCCGATGTCTTCTCAACAACGTTTGTCAAGCGATTGCGGTGGTCATACGTATAGGAGGTTATATTTTCCGTGCCACGCGCGGTTTTCAAAACAAGGTTGCCTTCGTTATCATAGGCATAATCAAAATCTCCGTCTGACAGTAATTGATTATTAGAGCCTGTTACATAACCAGAACCATGGCGATGTGAAGAGGTGCGGTTGCCATTGGCATCGTAACGGTAGGATTCATCATCAAAGACGGAATGGTTGGCTTCAACAAGTTGTCCGGTCACGTCATATTCATAGCTGGACGTCTGACCATGATGGGACTCGTTGATCAGTTGTCCCACTGCATCGTAGCCATACGTATATTCAACGATACTTGAACTCGTACTAGTAAAATGGGTAACATTGGATACCAATCCTATCGGATTTACTCCAAAGGTACTAAAGCCTGCGCTCAGATTACCATTAAGATCACGGTATTTATCCATCCGCGTACGATCGCCACGTCTGTTATAGGTGTAATCAACCCGGGCAGGATTTATACTGCTCCCTGACCACGTTCTCCTTGTCTGGAAATTCCTCGAGTTATATGCTGATTCCACCCTTGTTCCAAGATTATCTTCTGTTGAGATAAGATTCCCGTTGTTGTCGTATTGATAGGTTAAGATTATTCGGGGTATGCCGGTTGTGCCATCGTTATCAACCTCTTCTACCCTGTTCAAGGTATCATAGGAAAATGCATAGGAACTATCTGCATCTGATACAGACAACTGGTTTCCTACCTCATCGTATGTTGTCAAAATGGAACGAATGACCGAATCACCGGCGTACCAATCCTCCTTGATAAGGCGATTTAACTGATCATATCCAAAGGTGGTTTTTCTGCCATTCCTGTCTACCTGCTCGGTTCTGTTGCCAACGGTGTCATAGGCATACGTTGTTGTATTTCCCAGGGGATCGATCCGTTTAACCAATCGATTGAGTTCATCGTAGACAAATTCAGTTTTGTTATTCACCGGATCTGTTACACTTATCCTGTTACCATTCGCATCATACGTGAATTGCGTCACCCCACCAAGCGCGTCCGTCTGTTTTATGAGATTATCAGCGCCATCGTACTCAAAGGTTGTTGCTCGATTCAAAGCATCATTAGTGCTGGTAAGAAGATGCGCATGATAAGTAGAAATAATTTTATTACCATCATGATCTATTTCTGAAATTTTACGGCCCAGATTGTCATACTCATAAACTGTCTGCGTACCGGTCTCATCCACGATCCTTGTCGGTTGCCCATACCTGTTATATTCAAACGTTTGTACAGAATTATCCGGGTAGGTAATTTTACCCGGTAAACCGCAACTACACCCGTTTGTATAATCAAACGTTGTAACATTTCCATTAAAATCTATGTCAGCAGTAATTCTTCCCTGCGTGTCACGGGTAATTTTGCGGCTCAACCCCAATGGATTAATCAATTCAGTTAGATTTCCTGTATTATCATAATGAAATGTCGTTAATCGACCAAGTGGGTTTTCTATACTTGTTATATTACCAAGATTACCGTAGGTAAAGGTTGTCGTGTTGTCATCTGCGTCGGTTTTTCTCAACATGTTGCCCTGGGTATCATACGTAAATGAGGTAGCATTGCCATTTTCATCGGTTATCTTGGTCTCAAGGTACGGATTATTCGGGTCATCGTAGGCAAATTTTCTGACCCCGTCCAGAGGGTTGCGTATTTCCAGGACATTGCCATTTTGGTCGTATAAGTATTCCGAGACGTTGCCGTTTCTATCGGTCTGGGTAGTAAGGAATTTATTTGGGTCATAATCCTGCTCTACCTTATTGCCCAGGGCGTCATACACGGCGACGACCCTTCCATGCTCATCATATTCGGTACGCTGCGCCATGCGGCCCAGTGGATCAAATATCTCTCTGAGGAAATGTGCAGGAGTATCGTAATAGGTAAATTGTGTCTTCAATCCCTCCTGGTCGGTCTTTTCCGTAAGATCACCAACCGCATCATAGGTGTAATGAATGGCATTCCCGTCAGGGTCGATGATCTCCTTGATGCGGTCTTCGGTGTCTCTGACAAATGCGATCTTTGTCCCGCTTGAATGGGTTATGCCGGTTTCATCTATGGTCAAGGTGTTTCCATTCAAATCCTCCACGCCCAGGAGCCCATCCTGCTCGTCTAAAATATATTTCGTGCCGTCCTTTGTCGTCAGGGTATACTGACTTGGGTTAAAATTCTCACTAAAAAATCCCGTGTAGAAATAGCCGGCGCTGTGCATGACGTATTCTTCATCAACGCTCAGCTTGTCATACACCCCCGGATCAGGCGCAAAGGCCGTTCTGAAGATAAAGGGGAACCATGGACTTACCGGTACCGGCGCGAATTGGAAGCCGATTCTCCGGCCATCAGGCATGGTGACATAGACGCGGGATCTCAGGGAAAATGCCTGTCCCTGAGGCACGCTGTCACGTACGGCGCCTGGATACCCCAGCGTCCAGCCCGCACCAAAATCACCCTTTCGCAGGTCAAGGGTATCGTACACCCTCTTTATCGTTATGGGGATGCCCGCCAGCGGTATCTGCAGATCAACAAATTCAAGCCGGAAATTCCCCACCTTCAGGTTTCCTGAGACGGAATAGTAGAAGAATATGCCGCCCGTCCTCGGCCCCTTTTTCCAGTTGATCTTCACCAGGTAGGTATCGTTTGCAAGCAGGGTCGGATCAAACCTGCCCACCGGCGCCGCGTCCACCGTACCTGCACCGCTGCCGATCACCCGGAAGTCCTCCGTGCCCACCGGGGCAAACCGGGTCTCCCACGTGAGGTCAAGGGGGTCGGGGTCGGTAATACTTGCAATGATATCCGTGGGGCTTTTTATATCTGCATGAGGCTCCGGGCTGATGAGGGTGACTACCGGATCGGTGGTGATGATCCCCAGAGAAACGGAGATATCCACGGCGCCATGAGCAGAAACGACACTCCCGCCCCGCGGATTTTGGTTGAATACCCGTCCCTGCGGCACATCGGTAGTGCTCATCTCCGTGATATTACCCACAACAAGCCCTGCCGCGGCAATGGCCGCCTCTGCCTCAGCCTGAGTCATGCCTATCACATCGGGCACCGTTACCGTGCTACTGACCACGACCGTTGCGGATGCGCTCGCCGTGCCCTCATCTCCGATTACGGTAATCGTATAGGTGGTTGTCTCTGTTGGGGAAACCTCACGCGACCCGTTCACGTCAACGCTTCCGATCCCCCGATTCATCTCCGCACTGGTCGCGTTGGTTGAAGTCCAGGTAAGCGTTGAAGTACCTCCCACGATGATCGATGCAGGATTAGCATGCATGGATACGGTAAGGTTCGTGGTGGTTCCCCCGGTCACGGTAATGGTAAACGTCTGCGAATCAGCGCCGCCTTTGCCGTCTTCCACCTGTACCGTTACCTCGTGATTGCCCACCTGATCACCGTTTGGCACCCATTCAATGAGGCCTGTGGCGGCATTAATGGTCATGTTTTCAGGGAACGTCACCAGTGAGTAGGTCAACACATCACCATCTGCATCCGTGGCCTCAACATCATGCGTGTAAGCAACTCCCTTTGTGGCATTCGTAATTGCTTCAGAGATAATTTCTGGAGGGGTATTTTCGATGCACTGAAATTGGTAATTGGTGTATGTCTCCCATGAATTTTCAGTGAATCGTTCGCCGTCAGCCCATGCAGATTCTTCTTTAACAACATCACAATGCTCCAGCATCTGTGCCCGTGCATGCACTGCGATCACAATATTTTTATCGCCATTTGTATCGACCCCGGAAAATGAAATTTGATACTCATTCTTTACTACTTTTGGATCATATGTGTTTCTTAATTCAAAATTTTCTCTGTCCGGTTTTCCCTCTGCGGTTCGGGGAATGTCAGCTACGTTATCCTTTGCTGAGACGTCTGTTCCACTGAGCAACCACCCATTGTTTGAAGTTATGGTAACGGTAAGATTATCCCCATTGGCTGCAATATTAACAGTTCCAACTTCTACGTTTTGTTCTGTAAGCATGGATACTGTTTTTGTTTCTGATTTACAAATCGGAAGTATTCCTGGTATACCCGCTGTTGAAAAGGTAGCATGCTCCCAATGCGGCCCGTAAAAATCCCGACCGTTCAAAATGGTCTTAACTTCTTCTTTTACAAAACTCTCAACTGTAGGATCCCAAGATACAACGAACAAACCAGAGGTTCCGTGAAATTCTTGCGTTAAGAGTATTTTTCCCGCAACCTGATCAAATGCAGATGATGGAGCCCCGTAGATGCTATTTCCCCGATAATCCACAATGTAAAAATTTTCATTTTCAGGTATGAGATCAAGATCTTCAACTAATCTTTCAGTATCAGGAAGGCCAAGATTCCATTCACCCACATATCCAGAATTATCAAATGCGTAAATTCTTCCATTATTATAATTTACACCCGCAACAATTTTTCCTGCCCAGGGGCCATACCGAGGATCATCAGGAACCGTTATTACCGCCTCAAAATTATGTCTATAGTCATCTCCGATTAACCCCCCACGATTTGTATTATATGGAATAACGTCAGCAAGTTGTGTTGGATTTTTTTCTGAATCAATCCTCCACACCTCTCCACCAGTGGTAACCACTATTAAATCTCCACCATATATGCCAGTTCTGTCAATATAAAGGCCCCATGGTAATCCGTTATTACTGCCGGGAAGAGAAACCCATGGATTGTCTATAGTATTTCCATCTGAACTGATACGTATGATTTCGCCATCACGTCCATTTCCGGCAAAAAGATCACCGGTATTGAATCCGCCAAGATTGCCCGATCTGACCGTTGTAATTTTTATCTCATCTATTAGATTTGCCACAGTAGAGAATTGCTGGTGCGTACCATCTTCAAAAATTTGTTCAAAGCTATAGGGAATCCCATATGGGTAATTAAGAGAAATTACCAGAGAATTGGTAGGGTCATGATGGGCAATACCAATCGGTCTATTGAAGACTGTTGGTATTCGTTCTAAGTTAATAGTGATGGGTTCTTCCAGTGCTAAGGCTCTACTACGACTCGTTTCCTCCTGATTAATAAGCGCATTTGTTACATATAGTGAATAGTCTTGTGTATCGCTCGCACCATGACTGTCTACGACCTTAACAACCACCTCGGTACATCCAACCTGATCTTCCATGGGTGTCCACTGTATAAGGCCGGATGAAGCGTCTATTACCATTCCTGATGGACTTTGCACCAAACTGTAGGTAAGCACATCCCCTTCATCCGCATCTGTTGCCTCAACATTATACGTGTAAGCAACTCCCTTTGTGGCATAGGCAACTGCCTCTGAGGTAATTTCCGGGGGATGATTCGATGGAACAATTACCCCCTTGCCCCAATCGTAGATATTATTGAGTTCGTTACACTCACTGACCGATCCGGTTAGTGTGCCGTCGTCATCAGCGGAGACGAAGAGGTTTTGTATTGTCCCCGAAGAAACAGTAAAGCTTACGTCCTCGTACGTGCCCGGATCGATGTACGTGGTTGTCTTTGTCGTACCCAGGAGTGTGCCCCCGCTTTTTGGATCGCCGTCATAAAAGGCCACGGAAACACCCGGACCAACGGTAACGACCCCAGCGTTCCCAATGCGGGCAGCAATGGTAAAGTCCGAACTGCCTTCTGATACCTGCACGTATGAGGGGATAAGGTCGGGTGCATCGTAGAGACCTGGACCTGAAGTCTCCGGCAGGATATTTTGGCGATAGTTGTTGTACGTTTCCCAGTTGTTTCCTTCTCTTGCGGGAATAGTGCCGTCATCATTCACGTTGGTAATGTGGTAGGTGTGCTGATTCCAGATTTGGCGGGTAGTTACCCAGCTATCCGACGCACTGCCATAGACAAACACACCTCTCTGTGGGCCATAACCACAATTATTGTTGGCCACGGCAACGATCTCCGCGTTGCCATCGGCATCCACATCTGCCACTAATACATATTCTAGCCACGTGCATGAGCTCATGGGGGTCTCAAAGAGCGTTGCCCCATCCGTACCACGGTAAATACGCAAATTCAATTCATCACGACACACGACCTCGGCAGAACCGTCTCCATCAAAATCAAAGACCGATGATCCGGTAGCATGCGAACTGTTATCACGTATTACAGTTTCCCATTTGATACTGCCATTAGTCTCCAGAACCACATAACGAGCCGCACCCGCAACCCCAATCTCAACTTCACCATCGTTGTCAAAATCAGCAATGGTTGGGGGTCCACCAACGCCACCTCCGGGGATAGTTACCGGGCCCCATTTTGTTGCTTCGTGATCCAAGAGGTATACCCTACCACCTGTCACCAAGACAATCTCAGGAAAGGCATCATCATCAAAATTGGCGACGGCATTGAAACCATCTCCCGGCGAGAATTGCACTTGAATACTCCCATCTGCATTGTAAACGGTGTTCCCCGCAACAACGTCAGGTGAACCATCGAGGTTTATGTCCGCAACAAGCGACAAAGGCCCCCAATGATTATTTCCTCTTCCACCTGCCCCGGTCCAGCGGATAGATCCATCATTATTAAGCACCTGCCTCCCTATGACAATTTCAGGAGTGCCATCACCATCCAAATCTGCTATCGCAGGTGCCCCCCAAGAAATTGCCTCAAGTCTTGGACTACGCCATTTGAAAGTGCCATCGTGTTCGAAAGCAATTAATTGAACATCCGTAGAATCACCTGCTACAATTTCCGGATGGCCATCCAAATCTATATCACCGACAGCAACAGAGCAGGAGGTGTTAATTCTCAAATCAGCATCTGTTATCGTGAAGATTTCAGCACCATCTCTTCCGCTGAGTACCCTAAGCACACCTACTTCACCTCGAGGACTACCACTTGTTGAGCTGGCTGAACCAAATATTACATCGGAAATGCCGTCTTCATTCAGATCGATAATTGCCGGGGTCATCATGACATTCAAGGAGTTGGAATCCACCGCCGAACTCGTCCACGACCACTCCAGCACGGGATCAATCACCCCCTGTGGAATGACCTGGCAGCCGGAACCGCTCCGCGACAGATTGTTCTCCTCATCCGTCTCAGGGATCCTTTTCTCACTATCCACATAACCCCAGATGGGTGCGCCGGAGAACCGCACGCTGCCCGACAGGGCTGCCGTAACGGTAACCGACGCTGCAGCAGCCAGTGGCTCGGTTACATTGGTTCTTCCCAGCACGTTGTCAACAGCGGCATCATACGACCGGTTAAAGTCTACATCTTCAAAGAACAAGACATCGTAGGGAACGACAATCCCTTCCGGGCCATGGTTGGTAATCTCCGCGGTTATGTTGCCGGATACCGTTAATGCCTGACCGTCAAATGCCAGGGAAGAGGCATCGATGGAGGAGATGGTAAGATCCACATTGAAAGAGGCCACGGTAATCGCAAATGCCTGGGTATCGGAAAGCCCTTCCTGATCCTGCACCCGGACACGTGCCTCGTTATTTCCAATCTGATCCTGACCAGGCGTCCAGCTGATAAGCCCGCTTCCCGCATCAATGGTCATGCCATTAGGCGCAGCATCCAGGGAGAAGGTCAGCACATCATCCCTATCAGGATCCCGTGCCTCTGCATCATAACCATAGGGCTCCCCCCTCATGGCAAAGAGGAATGGATTGGAAACGATTGTCGGAGGATGATTCACCCTCGGTGTCGGCGTTGGAGGTGGTACTCCTGGTGTCGGTGTTGGTGATGGCGTTGGGGGTGGTACTCCTGGTGTTGGGTATGGTACTCCTGGTGTTTGTGTTGATTCAAGGCATTGAAGTTTGTATGCTACGTAGGTGGCCCTTTTATTCCCCGGAAATTTTCTGCCAGCCGCACATGCCCTCTTTTTCTGCACGATAACATTGTTTTCCCGTTTCCACACTGCCGCATGAACCGCGATCACGATAGCATTATCGCCATTCTTGTCCACACCACCGAGCGGAACAAGATAGGTGTCGGTTTCTGCCATGGGATGATACGTCCTCTTGAATTCAAAACTCTCCACCATGGGATTACCCGTCTTGGTCTGAGGAATATCCCCTGCCGTGTCTTTTACGAAGACGTGTGTTTTTTTCAGAAGCCATCCCTTTTTTGTCGTGATGATAATGCTGAGATTTTCCCCGTCGCTGGAAATGACAATCCTCCCTGTGTCTATGGTCCCATCCGCGCGCAGGTGAACGGTTTTGGGTTTCGTTCTGCAGGGAGTTGATTCATCCGCTCTTTTGTGGCTGGAAGATACCCTTTGGTTTTCATTGACCGGTATGTTTTGGGCTACCAGGAACCTGTTTCCTGCGGCTGTTGTAGCTGCTTCTGCCATGCTTGTCTGAGCAAACCTCGTAGGGTGGGCAATGCCCTGCCCTATACCCATAAATAAAGCTGGACATTTAATTCCATGTTT
>CAZBCT010000104.1:0-11217 GCA_964490485.1 uncultured Candidatus Brocadia sp.
ACCTGCAGGTACGCACCTACAGAGAAAAGTGTTTTTCAAAAAGCTAAAGTGTTACAATTGTTACAGTTTTTTGAAAAACGTATTACCGATAAGCTCCATAGGAGCAACCTGTTTGTAGCAAGATAGGATGCCATAACAGATATCAGCTCCGTCAGGAGCGACCTGTCTCCCTATCAATCATATACAGGCCGCTCCTACGGAGCTATTTACCCTATTGAATTTTATTGCGCTACAAACAGATCGCCCCTAACGGGGCTACATTGTTTTTTATGTCTCCTGGATTTTTCAAAAAACTAAAGTGTTACAATTATTCTAATGTTATATGAAAAAGAAACGAACAAGCGATGGAACCATCTGTGCTTGCATACGGAAAATAACTTGTATTCTTCAGATATTTTTGCTTTATTGAACGGTTTGCAGAAAAAAAATTCCATTTGGCCTGGGGCAGGCACGGCATTACATCAATTTATCGCAAAATCAGGAATCATTGCAGAACAGGAGGTTATGATCGGGAAAATAGGGTAGATGGAACAGGAAACGTTATATTAAGGAAATAACAAAGAGAGGAAAAAACTAATGAACATAGTAAGGAAAAATAAACTCTTATGGGTAGGATTTGTTGCGATGATGACATGCGCCGTTACTGCTACCGCGCAGGACAAACCGGCGAATAACATGCAAATACTTGTCGAGAAGGTACGCGCAGACAAGAAGCTCATTGTTGCGGATAACATGCAGCTTACGGAGGCTGAAGCAAAGGTCTTCTGGCCTGTCTATAATCAGTATCAGAATGAACTGTTCCTTATTCGTTCGCGCAGTGCGAAACTGATTGGGGATTATCGGAACGCTTATAAAGAGATGACCAACGATACTGCCGGAAAACTGCTCGATGAGTACATGACCATTGAGGCGCTGACGCTGAAGCTCCGCAAGGCATACATCCCGAAGTTCCGTGAGGTATTGCCTGAGACCAAAGTGATGCGCTACTACCAGATTGAGAACAAGATAGAGGCGGCGCTGAGGTATGAACTTGCTACAAGTATACCGCTTACAAAAATGGATCAGTAATCATTTAAAAAGGAGAAGCACATTATGCGACACATTCATTTAAAAGGTATTCTTTTCATGCTCGCCTTTACTGCGGGTATCTGTATGGGTGTAAGTCAGGCCGGAGCGGCTAGCGCTCACGAAATCGACCTTAAGGCCAGAATGACCCTGGATAATTTATATGCAAAATCTCCGGCAGCGAAGGCATTGGGAGATAAGGCGGTTGGCATCCTCGTCTTTCCGAGTGTTGTCAAAGGTGGTTTCATTGTGGGTGGGCAGTATGGTGAGGGCGCACTTTTCAAGAAGGGTAGCACTGTCGGATTTTATAATACCGTTCAGCTTTCGTATGGCCTGCAAGCAGGTGGCCAGAAATACGGGTATGTATTGTTTTTCATGAACGATTCAGCGATGAGTTGGCTCGACAAGACTGATGGCTTTGAGCTTGGCGTTGGTCCGACCATCGTAGTTGTGGAGGTTGGCGCATCCGGAGCAATGACAACCACAACCGGACATTCACAGATCTATGCGTTTTTTGTCAATCAGAAGGGACTGATGGCTGGGCTCGGCCTGCAGGGCACAAAAGTCACGAAAATAGAGAAGTAGCGTTTTTCATGTAAATTTTTATGGCCGCCCCGTTATCCCCTCTGTCACAAAGAGGGGATAACGGGCAGTACAACTTCCTATTTCTTTTTAAACAATTCTACCACTTGCTAAAATCTCCCCAGGAATGAGACATGGTGACTGTCATTAGCTTCCGGCAACATTTGGCAAATTAAAGGAACCAGACCATAAGGTGGTAATCAATAAAAATTACAACGATAGGATATGAAAACGACTTATTGTGTAATACGGCTTACAAGCAAGGGGTCGACTCAAATAAGTAATTCCTTGCTTGTCTTTCCAATCATCCCATTTAAAAACCAAGCCGAACTTCAGAAAACACTCTCAGCGTAGTCCTCTCGTCAGCATGCACTTTTGAGCATACTTTTCTCATTGACAAATTGCTCACGACAGCCCATGAGGTGGTTTAACCGTGACAAGGCTTTTTTTTCAATCTTTCTCACCCACTCACGGCTGATATTGAGCTTTTTACTTATTTCCCGAAGTGTCATGGGTTCTGTATTATCAAACCCGTATCGCATTTTTAACACCTTTGCTTCCTGATGATCAATTGTGTCAAGCAATTGCATCAATTTTTTTTTGTCGTGAGATTCGATCAACTCGTCATCAGGCATTTTCATACTTTCATCAGGAATATATTCACTCAGCTCGGCGGAGTCATCCTTTTCCGACCTCGTGCCCGTCAGCGTATGGGTGTGAATTACAGCCTTTTCAACCCATCGAGCCTGTTTTTCGTTGAGATTCAAAGCCTGAGCAATTTCGTTTCTATCAGGTGATCTATAGGGGGTATTTGTCGACCTCGATGATATTTTTTTCCACTTAGAAACCCGTTCCGCCATATAAATGGGGATATGTATGGTCTTCGAATTATTAATTAAAGCGCGCTGAATAGTCCATTTAATCCAGCACGAAGCATACTTACCAAACCGTTGACCCAGTGTGTGATCAAATCTTTCTATAGCCCGGATAAGCCCAATATTCCCTTCACTAATTAAATCCGAAAGGGAATTTCTACAGTAGGCAAACCTACCCGCAACCTTTATAACCAAAGGAAGATAAGCCGTTACAATAGAGTCCCTTGCTTTTAAATCGCCCATGTTAACTTTTTCGAATAACTCCCGCTCTTCTTCCATGGTAAGAGGAGATATTTTTTTTAGGTCTTTCATGTAAACCTGTAATGCAAATTCCATATTTTTATTTTCCTCCTTATATATTTAATGGAGTGCCTAGCAAGGCTTAAAAAGCCTTATAAATAGGCATATTTCAGCTACGTATCTCTTTCGAATCCTCCTGGATGTCTGGCAAAACACCTCATCGTATTTTTACCAACACATGCTCTTTACTAGAAATACACATGAGCAGATAGGATGCCATAAAATATTAAAAAGCATTCCATTCTTTTTTGTAGTTGTAACTGCCTGTAATTACGTATGTTAGAAACTTATGAAAATAATTATAATACCACAGGAGGGGTACAGATACAGCATAACTAATAGTAACATTTTCTGCGTTGCTAATGTTTAAATAGACTCAATCCCTTGTGATGAAGGCGAAGCAGGGCTGTTACCTTTTGTAACAGGGTGAATTTGCAACGATTGTATACACTGTCGTAATGTAGGGTCAAGGAATGATGAATTGCATTAGGTATCCCCTTGTTTGTTGCTGTCGTCTCAGGCTTTGTGTCAGTTTATATTTTAGCATGAGGCAAGAAGGCGCTGATACCTCATGGCAATCCCAACGATAACGTCTATAGGGTAGAAATCGAAAGGCTGCAGCAGAAGATCATAGGCAAGCAAGCGATCCAGGGGAGATATAAAAAAACGGAGGAAATCCTGGGGACAAGGCAAGATTGGCAGGCGCTCTCAATCAGGCGGAGTATATCGTAAAAGCAGTATGTGATGGGTTAGGGTTTTTACGGATATTCGAGGCAATGCAACCACATGCCTGAATAATCAAAAGGTTTGCTGCCAGTGAGTTTCTTTTCAATTTACCATTCATCCGCTTCCTCCTTCCTAACCCAACTTTCGCAATTCGAGGGGTAGGCAAGCCGCTAAGCCAGGGAAATCAAGGGGTCATGGAAAAAGGTCGGCACTACAAGGTCTTTTGAAAATCTACTCCACGAAAATCAAGGGTTTCCCGGAGATTCTTGCCCAAAATTGCCCTTTTTTTACCGTGAATTGCGGAAGTCGGGCTAAGTACTATGTATTATCAAAAATTATTTTATTTGCGCCTTTGAGAGTTCTGCTTTTACATTTTCAATAGACAGACCATAACTTTTCCCATGCTCTTGCATCTTTTTGTCATATTGGTAATTGCGGGCAGCCACGAATCCTAATCCGCCTCCCTGAAAATATTCATATACCATAATGGTTTGTTCGATTGTGTCTACAAGATAGAACGGCTGTCTATTGCCTTGTTTTTCTCCAACAACACCGAAGACATGCCGTGCATTCCCATCTCCCTGTGCAACAACATAATTTGTCGTGTTCTTAAAGAATAGCATTATGATGAGCAAGGCGATAAGAACCAGGAAGAGGGTGTTTGTGCTAAACATCTTGTGCATATTGATACCTCCAGGGCAAATGAAATAATTTCTTGTGTAAGCGATAGGCGATGACTAAAGAAAGTTGTCATTCCTGAGAAAGCAGGAATCCGGTATTCTCCTTTATTTTTCTAGATTCCCACTTTCGTGGGAATGACACGTTGAAAACATTAATGTGTGCCTATTTATGACGTTCACTATAATAGTAAAGGTTTGCTATTGATTTTTAATATTTGTATGTATCATGTTATTTTTTTTATTTGATAAACTGCTCAATAAGTTTTCTTCATGCTCCTCTCTAATTAGGATCGTTGGTTTTAAAAGAATAATCAGATTTGTTTTATTATGATTCTTCTGGTCACGGGTAAACAATCTTCTGAGCACCGGTATATTGGATATAATAGGAATACCTGATGTCAGGTGATCTTTGGTGATTTGGCCTAGACCACCGATCAAGAGTGTTCCTTTGTCAGGCACGCAAACCGTTACAGACACCTGCGAGACATTTACCTGAGGTAACTGGATTATTTGATCAGGAGGGATGTTCGCGGATGATACACCGCCTCCGCTGAAAGTGGTCCCTGTACCTATGCCACTAAACCGAAAAGAATCGATCGCTTCGATCTGAAATACCGAAGGGGTTACTTCCAAATGGATGTATTTCCTATCTGCACTCACAATGGGTCTCACATCAAAGGTAGTGCCTTCGGGTATGGTACCGATAACAGGAGTTACAACACCCTCGGAGACAGAGGTGCTTTGGACGTAATTGATGGTTTTTACGACAGCGATATTTCCCCGTTGGGTATTAGAAAGTGTTATACGGGGTGATGTAAGGAACTCGGAGTCTTTGCTTTGCTGAACGGCTCGTAAAAAGCCTGCCACGTTACCTAAGATGGTATAATTAAAACTAAGACCCGTAATGTTTGGATCACTGAGATTGCCTTCTATATTTTCAGCGCCATTATCAATCTCCATATCACCGCTAAGCAATTCATTTCCAATATCCTCGAGAAATCTGTCTGAAACGGTAATAAAGCGGGATTCGATACTTACCTGAAGATTTTGTGACGACCTCAGGGAAGCCAGCAGATCTTCAATTTGTTCATGGACGTATTTGCTGTTTACGACAACAAGATCCCCAGGCTGTCCCATCCTTGCAATGATACTTCCTTCGCCTTGACCTGAGACATTAATGCTTCGTTGGCTACCAGCCCCGATGGCACCAACAACACTGGCACGGGGCGACCAAGTTAAAGGTTCAACGGTGGTTACAATCATTTCTATCAGATCATGTATTCGCTCTGAGGGATCCTTGGTTCTGGTATTCTCTTTCCTGCGCATGGTTAATTGGCTGGAAGCTGCTGCTGTAATGTCAAATTCAAGAGGCTCTTTATCATCAAGATTGATGAGAATATCCCTCACGTCGTAGACCCGTAGTTCCATTTTTTGTCTATAAACATGAATAATATCTCCTTCAACCACATATTCGTACCCGCTGGGCAAGATATATTTCAGTGCTGTTCGCAGTGGCACATCTTTAAGCTTTAAAGTAACAGAAACACCTCCTGCATCTGAATCGACAATCATGTTAACATTGGTTTTTTCTCGGATAAATATGATAATATCTCTTAAGGGCGTATCTAAAAATTCGAATGAAATAATCGTATTCAAGGCATCTTCTATGACTTTTGGTGTCGAGTCTTTTTCTGGATTGGGAATCATTCGTAATTGTTCTGTTTTTCTTTCGTTTTCTTCAACAACTTTATCCAACTCTGGAAGGGTACGCTTTGAAATATCTTCCCATTGTTCTTTGACCGGAAACCTTAAGATTTCCTGGTGGGGAATGGCTGAGTCTCTGAGGTATTCATGGCCCTTGAGTTTTTCTTGTTCATGAGTGGTTTTTAGGTTTTCTGTAATCCGCTTATGTTTTATATAATTTACTTTCCCCTTGATATATAATGCCTCTTTATGAATAGGGTCTTTTGTGAGTATTTTCTCTATTATTTTCAAGGCATCATCGTACTGCTCTCCCTCTAGAGCAGCATACACATCTTGCAATAGAGTGGAGATGTCCTTATCAGGAGACATTGGTGCTGCGATTTCCTCTGGTAAGCTAGCTCTGTTTGCTGATTCCCGCGGGACATTCTTTTCTTCTAGAAGTCGCCTGGATTCTTTCAGTAACATTTGTGCTTCAGCATTATCAGGTTCAAGAAGGATGGCAAGTGCAAGTGCATCAATTGCCTTTGTGAAGTCATTCAGTCCAAAGTACATTTTGGCAGTCTTAAGGTAATAATTATTAGTCGAAGAACGATTCGATTCAGAACCGCTTTTATTTTGTGCCAATAGTTGGCGTGGCGCTAAAACAAGTAAGGATGCATTCAGGACAACGATCAAGATTGGGATAAATATGCTTTTCATGCAGACCTCTTTTTAAAAAGATATTATTGATTGGTTGACATGGTATTAGTTGCTGGACAAACGGTAACAGTTTCTGTTCCCAATTTAACCGCCTCTCCTATCCAGACATTGTAAGCCTCTCCTGTTTTATCTTCGAAGGTAACTTGTGAAGTGCTAATCGTATGTTTCTCTTCTGTTATTGAGACACCCAAAAAATCGTTCTTTTCGTTCTGAAGAGCTGTAGTTTTTTTGGTAAAGAATGGTTTTGATGCAAGAGGAGTAATTTTTATCAATCTGCAGTAAGTATGAAAATCCACAGTTTCCTTGCCAATTTTTTTCTCTCCGCCAATTATTTCTCCTTTCCCAACGGTAAAACTTTCAGCCCACCATTTGTCCTTATAAAATTTCCGGACCTGAATCAATGCCATATCGGCAGTTCCTCCTTTGAGGATAAATTCTGTAGTTCCAGGAATGATACCCTCTATACCGGAAGAAAGTTGTGCTTCTGATTTTTTTAATAAATCTTTCGTTGTGATGTCTGTATTTGATCCACCTGATGTAAAGTTACCAAAGAGGTACGGACGCAACGAAAGATTTGCAGCGGGCGGGATTGTAAGCCGTAATTCTAATTGTGCGGCATCTTTTCGGCCTGCATTTATCGGTGGTGGCACGCCTGTTTTAAGTTTCCTGTCGATGATGTTTGATAATGACAGCAATTTTGAATCAATATTATCTATTTTTAAACTTGCTATAACAAAGGTACAAATTACCGTGTATATAAGGTAACACACGACAATACCAAGTGTGAATTTTTCACAGTGTTTGAAGGCAAAGTATTTAATGTTCATCTTTTTTATAATGATTTATGTTTTATAGTCAATGACATACGCATCAATAATAACGTCCGTAATAGAATAAGATGGATTGTCGTTTGTGTCTATACTTAAGACACTATCGCTTTCCGTGTAAGAGCTGGAACTCGGAATTTTATCTACACTCGAAATATTAACCCCTTCTATAACAAAGGGAACAGGCGATTTTAAAATATCATGTAGTAAATATTGGATACGATCAGCTTGCAATTCAACCTTTATGGTAATGGGTATTGCGGTATAAATATGCGCGAAAGAGGTGTCATAGGAACAACAGGACTCTTTAAAAGTAATTTTCCCAAGTTTTGTAATTCCGGTATTATTAAGGATAATATTCACAATCGCTTCTATAATCCAAAATCTTTTTTGAGCAGACAAAATACTGTCCCACGCTGGAATTACTGTCTCCCAATTTTGAAAGGGTAAAACACCCCTATCTGCGGCAACGTGCTTTGCCTCTAATTTTGCCAATAATGCTGAAATCCTTTTCTCATATTCGCTCTTCCAGAGTGCTTCATCTTCAACCTTCATTAGCCTTTCTTCTGTGCCTTGTATCATAAAAACTGATTCCAGGTGATCATCCATCCCTTTAAGAAAAGATTTGCATTTTTCAACTTCTTTATTATAAAGTTCAGCCTCTTGTATTTTTGAGGTGATCCAAGCCTCATTGTGCAGATCTTTTTTTGCAGTATATCTTTCGAGTGCAGATGATAAATCCTCCATTTTCTTGCAAGTCGTAGCATATTGATTTGAAAGTGGAAATATAAACACGAACAAAAGAACCAACAAGGTAAAAAAACAAATACCTGTAATCAGCCAAAAATTCCATATCCTAGTGAAGGTACTATGGCATATCCTTCGAATATGTTGGAAATTCATATTCCTGATAGCATTCATAAATTATGCAATATCCATCGTTTTTCTTTAGGATTTATTAATCGGTGTTGAAGTTCCGTTAAGTAATGCCAATGAATCTTCCTCGCTGTGTATTTCATTGTTTGACTTTACAACCCATCGTATCTCAAAACTAATGCAATTACCCCTACCATCCTTGTGTTCTACCTGACGAGAAGACCCTGGCACTATTTCCACATTTTTGAATGCAGTAACTTTTTGATCAAAAAGGGTTAAATTTTGGATAGGTTTTAGGATATTTTCTTCAATAAAACGCATACTTGGTTCTCGACTTTCTCCTTTGATTCCCATAAGAAGCAATTTTTTTGGAGCGTCAGGCTTTGTGGGCGTGGCTGTTTTTTTCTGCTGACCCATCCCGGCTGATGTCTGTTTTGACAAACTTATGACATTTTCATCTATCCAGGAAGATTGAATACCGCAAAGAGATACGTTGGCCGGTATCAGAGATAGTACTTTATTCAATCCTTCCAGCCAAAGTAATCTGAAGGAATCAATGGAGGAAATAAGATCAAGTGCAGATTTGTTTGTTTGCGCAAGAGTTTCAACATTTTTATAGTTTCCTTCAAGCTCTTTTATATTTTGTAACACTTTTTGATATTGAGTTTCAGAATTCTGAAGATGGGTGGTTCTAGCATATAACCCAAAATATTGAATAATGAACGATATGGCCAAACATGCGAGAGAGGCAACCGCATATATTTTTTTCTCTGCGATCTCTCCGGCCTTGATCAGTTCCGGCGGCAATAAGTTAATTTTTATTCTGCCTAATCCAATTCCCTGAAGCGCAAGCCCTAATGCCGGTACAAAATGTAGTGCGTTTTCGTTGAAATAGGTAGGATTTATACCGTTTGACAATTTTAAATTGTTTAAGGTCTTAAAGATTTTTACTTCATAGGTAAAATTATCAGAAACAAATTTTACGTTATCTGATTCTTTAAATTTATTTCCCATGAGTAAAATAGTCTGAAAATTAGCCGCCTCCTTCATTAAAGACTTGTAATATTCCATAGATCTCTGGATTTCTTTAACAAGGTCAGCATCTACCTTAGAAGTTGGAATAGTTCTAAGCCAGAAATATAGGCCATCAACGATAATGAGATCGGTGTTTTCTGTTTCTGCGTTTATAATGATAGTTAAGCCACTGATTTGTTGGTCAAAAAAAACGAGATTGTAAATAGCCAGAGGTGTGGCCTGTATTGCATGTAGTTTAGGTTCAATTGATGAGATATTGGCCAACAACTGGTCAAGTGTTACTCGCTTAGATGCAAACAGACCAACCTCTATACTATTTATATTTATGTCATTAACCTTTTCCGTTAATTGTTGGTAATCCCATACAATGTCTTTAAGATCAAAGGGAATTTGTTGCTTTGCCTCGTAACTTACGATACCTTTTAACTGTTTCTTGTCTACGGGAGGTACGCTAATAAACCTGGACAACATAGACTGCCCAGGAATAGACACTACTACTTTATCGTCTTTATGTATGTGGTGCCTTGTAAAAAAAGTTTGGATGGCCTCTTTGATATAAACGGATTGTGAAATATTTCCCTCGGGTTTAGGCTGAGGAATTTCAATAATACTGAGGTTGTCGATTAATAATTCATTAGATATCTGAGTGACTTTAGCCGCTCTTAAAAAGCATTCATTTATATCAATTCCCCAAGCAGATTTACTCCTGGATTGTTTAAATATTTTGGGAAGCTTATAGGCATTAAAATTAATAATTTTAGAAGTAACATTAAAATGTTTTAATTTCATTTGTATTTTTTCTTGGGTCAACTGTTTTTTCTTAGAGAATTATTCTATTACTTAATAATCCTAAATTTGCACAAATCAGATACCAAAACAATAAAGTACCTTAATATAACCACTAAATATCCTAACTGGTTGAAATTACTACTTTTTTAAATTAATTATTTCATTTGTTAATTTATCTGAACCACGGTGAAATTGTTTAATTTTTCGCCATATTAATTAAAATCAACAAAAAAATTCAGGAAATAAACATGTAAGTTAAAACTTTCAACCTTCCTAATCGTTGCTGTTAAACAAGGGAAAGAGTAACACTTTAGTTCTTTGAAAAATTAACCAGCGGTTTTATAAGATAACTCAGAAGACGTTTTAACCGGAGAAGTGTTACAACTGAAAAAAAGCTGACGACAGTGCCCTTTATGGTAGAAAAAGCCTCAGAAAAGAGAACCCTTTTTATGAAGTCTATGCTTCTCCACTACCGTTCACGAAAACTGCATGCAGACGATATCGCCTTTATCAAGCCCTCATTGATAATCTGTATCTCAGAGGCCGAAGTTACATTTCCCGTGAACTTTGCAAAAGTTGGAACTCGATACAGCCCAATGGCAAGTTGAAAGAATACGCGGGGAGATTGTAAACTCGAGGTATTTTCGGTGATCTGCAAACCATGCCTATACGTTCCTGTCTTTGTGGTACGATGCATTGTCTTGAATCAGATATGCTTTTGAGGAAAACAGCATTGTAAAATTCGTTTGGGATACACGATGTATGTCTCGGCATTGAGAACCTATCCTCGCCCATGTTTAACAGCGGATCGGGTCTTGTCGGAAGCTTGCTTCGTCCTCGAAGAGGATGGCCGCTCCTTCGCTTTTGGTTTTTTTTATGTTGGGATATTGGTAACGAATCCATCGGGATTGATGTGTTTTGTCAGCTTGGGCCTGCGTCTTTTTGGGACGCTGAAGATACAGAACAATGAAGATGCACTAAAGGAAGAATCGCATCTTGATGGATGTTATAGTATTACCCTGTAAAAACTTCTTTTTTTTGTAAGTTTTTTAAGCAACG
>CAZBCT010000105.1:0-11200 GCA_964490485.1 uncultured Candidatus Brocadia sp.
ATATGGGTATGCGTCCGGCAAAGAAGGATAGCGTTACCTTGCTGGCCTCCGCCATTTCATATGCATGACCCATAAGACCAAACCCGGTGATATCCGTACAGGAATTGACGCCAACCTCCAGCATCGTTTCTGAGGCTGTTTTGTTTAACTGGCACATGCTCCTGGTAACAAGATGTTCATCTCCCTCAAAAACCTTGTTGGCCTTAATGGCCGAGATAATCAGTCCTGTGCCAAGCGGTTTGGTCAAAACGAGCGTATCTCCTAGTCTGGCACCCGCATTCGTCACAATCTTGTCGGGGTGAATAATGCCGGTAACCGATAACCCGTACTTGATCTCATTATCCTGCAGGGTGTGACCGCCAACAACGGTTGCGCCTGCCTCATTGACCTTGTCAGCGCCTCCTTTGAGTATCTCCACTAAAATGTCTTTATCCAGAGATTTTAATGGATAGCAGAGGATATTCATTGCCGTGAGAGGCTTGCCTCCCATGGCATAGACATCACTCAAGGCATTGGCAGCGGCGATCTGACCGTAATCATACGGATTGTTTACGACCGGTGTAAAAAAATCCAGGGTCTCCACCAATGCCATTTCATCGCTAATCTTATAAATGCCAGCGTCGGCGAAGGTCTTGGGGCCAACCAATACCCGTTCATTGGGATATTCGGGTAAATGCCTAACTACGTACGCCATGTCTTCGACGGGGATCTTGCCTGCTCACCCACCGCAGGTGGCATAATCAATCAATCGCTTCTTTCCCCAAACCACAGGCATCACCCCCTTTCATGGAATATGGTAGGGGCGAAGCATTTGCCATAACCAATACAAATGCATTCACACCAGGGTCAGCAAATGCTTCGCCCCTACACGGTGCAACAAATATTGTTATTGCCGGTATTTTTCAAGAAACTACAGTAGTATCCCACCCATTGCTATTTTGTCCAACGCTGCTTTTACTGAAACCACGAAGTCGATTCCTCTTTTGGATTAAACTTGGCGTGGCATTCATCGCAGCTGTTTACTACCTTGAAAAAGGCAGCAGTTGCCTTGTCTTTGTTTTTCGCCTGGCAGGCGCCGATCAGTTCCAGTGCGCTCATATGGAACTTCACATCCAGATTGATAAACTCTACCGGCAGGTCTTTTTTGTTGGCTCCCGTGAAGGCTACAGGACTCGAATCTTTGAGCTTTTTTGTATCCTTTTTAATAGCCTCCCAGTCCTGCTGATGAATAGATGTCGACAAATGTTTCAAAAGCACCTTAATGTCTTTCATGTGCACAACAAAGCCCTCTTCATTCTTGATAAAACCAAGCTCCTCTTGCTGTTTCGTATCTGCTTGCCCTTTTTCTGCAGAAGCCAGTTTTTTCTCTAAAACCGCCGTTTCGTCTTTACTACAACCAAACATGGTCATCAGTATGAAACTTGTTATAATAAATTTCTTCATGCGATACCACCTAAAACCTTTTTAAAAAATTGAAAATAGTTAACAAAACAGATACTTTTGAATACTAAATCCTTTTCTCCTAAAAATCAATAGAAAGAATATCTTTACGGGAAATACCTCCTGCACTGCCATTTTGAGACCTTCGCTTTTTGTCATTCTGAGTGAAGCGAAGAATCTCGTTTGGCAAGACCGTTTACCTTCAGCGCAGGATGACATTTTTCATTAACCTTTGTGAGCCAGAGGCTCCTGGATATTTCATCGCAATATTCCCAGTGATTTCCCAATCTTTTCAAAGCGTTCTGTTGCCCACACAAGATCATCCCTGCTGTGTGCAGCCGAAATCATCACCCGGATACGTGCCTTGCCTGTGGGTACCGTAGGATAACCAATGGCCTGGGCGAAGATGCCTTCCTCAAATAACCTCTGGCTAAAATCCTTTGCTATTTTAACATCTCCTATCATAACCGGGGTAATGGGCGTTTTTGTATGACCGAGATTAAACCCGGTCTGCCGCATCTCCTCCTGGAAAAACGTGGTATTTTCCCAGAGTTGTTTGACCAGCGAATCAGAAGCGGTTAGGGTATCTACTGCTGCAATACAGGCAGCAACGTCAGCAGCAGTAACGGCGCTGGAAAAGAGGAAGGGACGTCCCTTCTGCGTCAGATAATCCGTTAATCTTTTACTCCCTGCAATATAACCACCCACCACGCCGAATGCCTTCGACAGGGTGCCCACCTCGATATCTACTTTTCCATGCAAGTTAAAGTAATCGATAATTCCTCTGCCACCTCGACCCAACACACCTTCTCCGTGTGCATCGTCCACCATGGTGATGGCCCGAAAATTTTCGGCAATCTTTACGATTTCCGGTAATGGCGCAATGTCTCCCTCCATACTAAAAACACCGTCGGTGATAATAAGCAGCCGTTTGACTTTCTTATCACCTGATAATCCCCCCTTTACTAAAGGAGGGTTGGGGGGGGTATTTTCACCGGATATTTTAGCCAGAAGATCCTTGGGGTTGCAGTGCTCATATCGAACGATCTTTGCCTTGGAAAGCCGACATCCATCAATAATACTTGCATGGTTGAGCTCATCGGAAAAAACAACGTCCCCTTCCCCAACGATTGCAGGGATAACCGCAAGATTCGCACAGAACCCGGATTGAAAGGATATCGTGCTTTCTGCCCCCTTAAAGAGCGCAAGTTTCCGCTCGAGTTCTTTATGAATGGTCGTCGTACCGGCAATAGTCCTTACCGCGGCAGGTCCAACACCGTACGTCTCAATAGCCTTTTGCGCGGCCGATTTTAACTGAGGATCATTGGCAAAGCCCAAATAATTGTTTGAGCAGAGATTGAAGATCTTCTTCCCTTCCACCGTAATCCAGGCACCCTGGGGTCCTTCAATCGTGCGGATATTGACAAGGAGTCCCGATTCTTTCAGCTCCCCTAACTCTTCGGTGATAAAATTTAATGTGTTCATAAAAATGACGGATCGACTTGATTATTTGTTCCCGTTTCCTATATTTCGCATGCCCTCAATTTTTTTCTTAATTCCTTTTCCCGGTCACTGAAAACCATGTTGTTGAATCTGTTGATCTCTTCCAGCCATTGTAATTTGTCCTCTGTAGATAATTTCATATATTCGATTATCTTTTCGTCTTCAAGGGTATAGACAAATCCCTTATTCATTCTTTCCCTCCATATATTTTCTTACTTTATTCAGCATTTCAATATCGCTTAAATCCTGACTTCTTCCGCTAAACTCTTTCATCTTTACTATATCATCTATTGATGCCAGATAAATATCTATATCCTTCGCCCTTTTCACCGTTCTGTTTTCAAACGACTTTTCAAAATCCAGGGGATGAACAAGCACAATATCAATTACCTTATAGTTTTCGGTTTTATGATAAAAACTGAATGCCTTGAGATTTTTACTTTCTATCCAGCCCTTCACTTTATCAGGGTTTGCAAGGTCATCAGGGCTTACAGGCAGGCGTGGAACATAACCTAATTCTTTCAACAGAGATGTCATCCTGAGAACATTTTCTCTATCCATAGCGATAACGATGTCTATGTCCTGAGTTACCCGCGGAACACCATAGAGGTTGACAGATAATCCACCCACAATGAGATATCTGACCTTGTTCTTGTACAATCCTTCCAGTATTTCAAAATAATACATATTCAGCCCTTCCTGTCCTTTTCAAAATCAAACACCTTCGCACCATTTCGACCAGGAGAACTTCAATGGCCTGCTGTTGCTTATCCGCAGCCTGCCGTATTTTATTTCCATTATTGCTCTTTCATTCCACAATCGCGATCTGTGAGGTGGAAGGTCGTAAAGTTTACAGACAAGCGGGCCAACCCCGTTAGATGTTTACCATCTAACGGGGTCAATGTGGCGTTATATTCTTTTGCTTTGGCTTATTTATCTCGGCTTTTCGAGTAATCCCCATCTTTCGTAATAGTCCTGTCCTAACTTCCAATTGGAAAATACCTGATGCGGTGACGTGATTCTTCAATAATAACTACAGCCCCTTTATCAAGAGCATCCTTGGAATCAGCAAGAACCGCTAATAAGCGAACTATCACTTGCGATGTCCGGGTGTTATGCAATCGGAATAGAATAACACTTGTCTTTTCATCTTTCGAGAGGGCGATTATCTCTCCAAAATCCATATCAAACGTCAGAATTACACGATTTTCTGAAATGGCCTTTTTGAAGATTTCCTCATCTGGCAGCCGTTGAAGTCCCTCCTCACGAAGATGGGTGGCATCATATCCCTGACTTCGCAGCCACTTGATGACCCTTATATCGATACATGCGTCTCCGGGGAATCGCAAATTATCCTCCTAGGCAGAATGAACCTCTTCCTGAGCCAGCCATGCTGCATATTCCAGCGCTTGTTGGATATCGTCCTTCTCCAAATCCGGATAACCTTCCAGAATTTCCTCAAAAGAGGCTCCATGGGCTATTTGTCCTACAATGACGGACACCGGGATCCTCATCCCCCTAATACACGCGCGTCCTCCCATAATCTTTGAATCAAAGGTAATTCTGTCAAACATAGATTTTCCCTTCTATTGAAAAATTTCAACAATAACAGCGCTTCTCATCATTCATCTCATATCGACCGTCAACAGGTATTCCGCGGCAGACCTTTTGAGGTAATCTCCTGAATTTACTGGCTTAGCGGCTTATACTCCCCTCAAATTGCGAAGGTCGGATTAAATCAGCCTTTAAATCTCTATCTTGGCCAGACCGCTTTTATATTCAAAGTCCCTGATAGACAACTGCTGCCGGATAATTGATCTTAGTTGTTTTGCTGGATTCAGGTAATATTCAACAAATTGTTCTGTAGGTTATTATAACAATCGCACTGCTTACCTTCCCAGGCCGTTTTTTTACCATACAGACGGCATACATCTTTTCTTCTCCATACGGTGTTGTAAGTACTTTGCTTATTATGCTGATATCGTATCTAATCAGGTGAAAAATAATCTTGAGGATTTTTATGAAGGTTGCTCATGGAATACTTTTTTATATTCAATTATGCTTTGAATGGGTTGGTAATAATCAGATTATCATCTACAACCTGTCCGTCTTGCATATCTTCTGTATACAGGATTGCGCAGTTATTTTCTAAAGCAGATGCAATGATAAGGCTATCCCAATACGAGTATTTTGAATCTTTTTTTATCTGGAGGGCTTTCTTTATGGTACTTTCTTCTACAGGAGAGAATTGTAGTGCTTTTAGCAGATCATTTACCAAAGTTATTATCTCTTCCACCCCTAGTAATTCCTTTGAAAAACAAACACTTATAAATTCATTTATTACCTGTGAACTGATATAAACATCCTGACTCGAAAAGATTACATCTTTTGCTTTTATCTTTTTGCCTTCTTCAGCACTTATAAAATAGATGAGAATGTTTGTATCTATAAAGACCTTATCTGGCATGTATTTCTTCTCTGTTAAATTTGTAGTTTTTAGGAAGTTTTACTTTGTACCTTTTAAAAATAGCGTCTAATAACTTCCTTCTCTCTTTTTGTGTTCTAACAATTATGATGCTTTTTCCTTTAAAGGCTTTTTTAACTATTTCTAGTTCTTCATCTTTTTCTATTTCTATAATCACCTTCAATGACTATCTCCTTAATTATTTTTGTACACGTATTTATTGGTTATTATACCACAATTACACACATTTTAGCTTTATCATTTGACGTGTCCTCCTTAGTTATGTAAAAAATATCTATTCTATTGAATTTCCGTTCTCCTGATAACCCGTCCAAGTCAATTGTATCTTGGATTTCAGAAACCCTGCTGTTCAATGGTTGTTTAAGATAATCTGACGTCAGGCTATAGAAATTATAGACAAGCTCGTCAACCCCGTTAGATGTTTATAATCTAACGAGGATAATGTTGCGTAATATTCTTTTACTTTGGGTTGTTTTACCCTGACTTTTCGAGTAATCCCCGTCCTTCGTAATAGCCCTGTCCTAACGAAAGTGGGGAAAAAATACTTCTTGAACTTTTCCCGTCAGATATAATTTGTCAATTTGAAAGACCCAATCCCTTTGACCATAGACTTAAATTGTGAGGGAATGTTGAAATCTCTGTCATCTTGTTGATCTTCTTATCCGTACACCTTCCGGGGTAATAAAAACCAGATTCCTTTTTATATCTTCTTCCTTGATAGTCTGGTAATATTTTTTGAATATTGCAAGCGTCTCATTAACAGGTCTTTTATATAACTTAGCGACAACAATTCCACCACATTTTTCCGGAGGAAACCTGAATATTCTCGTGAAGTCTTTATCCATGGTAATAATAACCCTGTTTTCCTTGCACGCCTTCTCAATTATACCGCATCATCAGAAATACCGGAAAGACCGCAGTCCCTCATACTCAGTACATCATCCCCAAGAGACCTTAAATAATCAATAATTGGCTCGAAAAGGTTTTCATTGGCAAAAATCTTCACGCTGTAACCCCGGCTTCTTCATCTGCAAGAACTGCCGCATAATTCAGGCATGCCCTTATATCTTTATCAGTAGTGTTGGGATATGCCCTTTTTATACTATCAAAATCTTCTCCGGCGGCAAGAAGGTCAAGTATTATATGTACGGGTATTCTTGTGCCTTTAATACAGGGTTTCCCGCTGCATATCTTTGGATCTATCACTATTCTCTCAATTGCCTTATTCATTTTACAAGTCTCCTTTTTATTTTAAAATGTTCTGTATTTTAATACTCTATTTGTTTTCCTATTATAACAATCGCAATGCTTGCCTTCCTAAGTTGATCTTTAACTAACTTACAGATGGCATGCACATTTCCCCTTCCGATATAATTTGTCAAGTTGAAAGGCCGGATCCCTTAGACCTGTTCTTATTATTAAACCTTTATGCAGCAGTCATAAGATTTCGTTTACAAGCTTTACTACTCTATCGGGATCACAAACGTGAACCAAAACTACTTTACTGTAACCCATATCTCCGCTACTGACTCTTCTATATTTTATATCACTGTAAAACCTATTTCCCGTAAATAATTATAAGTTGCATCATAAAATAGAGGGTCTCGAGTAGTATCTTTGGAATCTCCATTGGGGACAACAATTACCATACCTTGACGTGCTCTGGTCAGCAGGACGCGGTAGGCATTCTTTTGATATATCTGCCTTTCGGGTTTATTTATGCGTTGCCAACGACTTCCTCTAAATGACCAATGTTCCCAACCTTTTTGTGAGTATCGAAAATCCGCATCCCATGTCACACAGGCCCAATCTAATTCTAATCCTTGCACATGAAATTCCGTTGCTACATCTTCGAGATAATATGATGAACGAACATCATTCTTACCATCGAGAAACCACTTAATAGGGTCCATCGGGGATCTTACATCAATTGCATGTGGCTTTAGCCGCTCTGCCTGAGATGAGACAACGATACCATATCGCTCAGTTCCACGTGCCATTTCTCGCAACCATTGCTTCGCCTTATTCAAATCTCGGGTAAGGATAATAGGATATTTTGCATTAACAGTACAATGCGTATTTCTAGCCGCACTGACCTCAAGGTCTATCATCTGCTTGATTAAGAGTGAGACGTTCTCTGCACGAAATGAGCGCATAGACACCGCAAGGTGTAGTGCGTCTTTGTATACGACATTTTTCCTCGATTCTAATTTTTCCAACGCATTTCCCGCTGCATACTCACTATCGGTAAGTCGGGATGAGATATACACGTGCCAATCAGGAAAAGATCGAATGAGTGAATCAATCCATTCGCCAATTCCTGCTTCACCGGTATTGATTTCTTGTCCTCCACCAACAAGACAAACGATAACAGCCCAATCAGGATGACGATCCAAACATGATATAAGAAACTCCGGCTCTGATCGATTAAAACCAGGTGTGTTCTTCTTTCTGCGCATAAATGCAGAAGTCTGCTCCAAGTTCCATGCTCGTTGAGCCTCGTCAAACAGCGCAACATGTTCTATCGGAGGACTTAGATTACGGAGGCAATCATCTCTAAAATGATGGACATTTTGAATAAACATCTTAACGTCGCTCATCGCTTCACCCTTCTTTATTCTCCTACCCCTTTCCTTCTCGCGACTCACTTTATCACGAGCAAGAGCCTCTCGAAGAATTGCAACAAGAGGTCCATTCCCGGATAGGAACACGCTATAGAGGTTATCTTTTTTATTAATATGCTTTGTTGCGATGTTGAGCCCGACCAGGGTTTTTCCGGCACCAGGTACCCCTGTCACAAAGCAGACTGACTTACATGATTTCTCGCGCGAATATCGTATAATTTCAGAGATGGTATCAGAAGTATAACTTAAGTTGATCGCACTTGCATCACTGCGTGATATATCAGCAACGGAGTGGTTATTGTAAAGTGCCATTGCTGCCTCGATAATTGTTGGTGTGGGACAATACCTACCTTGTTCCCATTGTGAGGGGTCTATCTTTTCTCCATCAGTAAATCCGAGTACAGAATCTATCACAGACTTAAGGTTTTCACCATTGGTCTTGATCGGAAGTAGCAGCTTGTCATTCTGCGGCGTCTGTGCAATGACAACATCTACGGCATTTGCTTCAGGAGCAATAAGGATTGGAACGATATATTGAGAATGACTTGATTCATGAAAGTTTCTTAGATCTAAGGCGTAATCATAAACCTGATCAATGAAATGTGAAGAAAACTCTTTCTCGCCAATCTTAAATTCAAGAACAAAGATCACATGGCCTACTAATAGTACAACATCAATGCGTCGTCCGATTCGTGGAATAGAATACTCAAAGTATATCTTTCCCTTATATAAGCTTAGTGACTTGCGCAACATGCTAATTTCTTCACACCATGCGTGGGTCTGTGGCTGCTCGACGGAGTAGCTACTTATTGTTAGCTTACCAATAATCTCCTCGGATGATGTTCTAAGAAAATTGGCTATTGTGTCCGAATAATAAGCTCCCTTCATGAACACTTTTTTGTAATCTTCGAGTACGGGCAGGTCTGCCTCGGCCCAATCAAGCTCATGAAGCTTATCATGATGGAGCCAAGCAATAGCTTTGTGTTCATGCAGTCTAATTTCACCTGTTGTGATTTTACAAATAAATGGATAGAGGGTAACAATAGAGGTCGAATATTGGTGGGTTATGGGAGAGAGAGACTTTCCGATGGTTATTTCAATTCCGAGTTCTTCAAGTAATTCACGTTTCAGACATTCCTCTGGTTGTTCACCATCTTTAATCTTTCCGCCTGGAAATTCCCATTTGAGTGGTAGGTTCATGGCGGAGCTGCGTTGTGCGGCAAGCACTTTTCCATTTCTTTCTATGATAGCGCAGGCAACGTGCAATTGCTCCATGATGGCCTTTCAATGAATATTAAAATTCTCCGATTTGGCTTATAACTTTTTACTTACTTCATACTCTCTGCATCAAGCTGCTTATTCCGGTTAATTTTCTCAAACCACCACTGTGTCCGGGTTTTAGGCACTACGAAATATTTACAGCCATCATGGCCATGCCAGAAGCAGCCATGAATAAATATAACCGTTTTATATTTCGGGAAAACAAGATCTGGCTTGCCAGGTAACATTTTATCATGAAGTTTATATCGAAAACCATTCCCAAACAGGAATTTTCTGACCATGATTTCAGGTTTTGTGTCCTTGCTCCTGATCATGGACATATTATAACTTCTGGTTTTCTTGTTGTGAACGTCTGCCATGAATTTTAGCTTTCCAGATAATCAAGCATTTTCTACATTCCTGGTTTCTTTTTCGATTTTCAAAGCCCCATCACAGATAATTTTGGAGATGCTAAAGTCCTGTTTGAGCATTTCATTCAGTCTTTCTGATTTCAAATCTTTCATGAACAAGCTCTAATGCCTTTGTTATCCAACTTATATCAAATCTCAGACCTGATTCTATTAACAACTGAATGAGAGGGCTTGCTTCTGCAATATGCCTTTTCTTTTTGGCAAACAGAATAATTCCCACTGTTCCCATTACGGATACATTAAAAGTATGCGCGCATTTCCTTGCCTGTAAATCGTCCAGAATAACGTTACAACCAGGATGTTCTACCGCAAAGGAATAACCTCGGATTCGCCTTTTCCTAAATCCCATCCTGCGACATCAGGAGGTATTTGAAGTGGGGCTTTTAAAGTTATAACTTTTTTAGAGGAAAGAAGAAGTTCCCACCTTGATTGTTGTTCTTTATGAAAAAACAGTTCGTCTATTACACCCTTTGGAATTATAAGTTCTGCACACAATTCTGTTAGAAGAGGCAGACATCCTATCTTATTCAATAAGATTAATGGTGATGTATTAGAAACCCATCGTTTATTCATCAGATATTTCTTTTTTTATTTCTTCAACGGTATACTGAAACGGCGAAACGCCAAATTTCCCCAACGAAAATATAAATTCAGCGCGCGTGAGACCTGCGATTTCCGCAGCCTTTTCCTGCGATATTATTCCCATTTCATACCATTTAACTGCCGCTGCGAGTCTTAATTCCTTAGCAAACTCAGAAGGCTCCTTCCGGAGTGCTGAAAATGCCCCTTCTGGTATATCAAGTTTTAATACTATTGACATGTATTACCCCCTTTTAACTACCAACCTTCAGACCTATCCGTTCCTTTCTCCCCCTATATCCTTTTCCTCTAAGTATGAAAATTCAAAACCGAGCATTTCTATAATTTCAAGTAAGGTTGCTTCTTCTAATTCCATAATTTCTGCCGCTTTTCTCAAACTTATTAGACGTGCGCTCAATGCGCCTAAAACCAGGAGAAATCTTTCCTTTGTTTTTTCATCATAAATACAACCGTTTTATATTTCGGGAAAACAAGGTCTGGCTTGCCAGGTAACCTTTTATCATGAAGTTTATACCGAAAACTATTCCCAAAAAGGAATTTTCTGGCGATGATTTCCGACTTTGTGTCCTTGCTCCTGATCATTGACATATTACCTAAATCCTGCAAATGATTTTCGCGTAGCGAAAATCGCCCTTCAATAATATCCTTGCCGGACAAAAATCAATAATAGACTTCGATTTTTAGCGGTTTTCTGAACTCCTCAGTTTCATTTTGAACAAAAAGCGCTGAGAAATAGCTCTGATTAAACCACCTGGAACGACAAAAACGAGTATGCGGACGTACCTTCTCCCTTTGCTGCACGCTCAGCTACCAAAAACATCCAAATCAAAGACACCAATTACCTTCTATCCAAATTC
>CAZBCT010000106.1:0-11114 GCA_964490485.1 uncultured Candidatus Brocadia sp.
TCATCAGTACCTCATCCGTCCACACCTTCACTACCTGCACCATCGCGGTCGCTCCCGCTATTAGCCCGACTACTACCATTTGCACGGCATCAACCATCTGATACTGTGCATTTGCCCCACGCTCCTTACCTACTGCTTCTTGTATTCTATGCCGGAATAACAACTTCCCCATGAAAGTCAGTACCGGTAAGAGCCCTGCATGTACCGTTAATCCCTTCCCATTCATCTCCGTCTTGATTTTTGGTTGTTTTCTTTTCTCGTTTTGTGATATATTCTTCATTGAAAAGGTGAACCTCCGTTTAGGTGTTTTTATCCTTAAAATACCTTCCATTCCCTTGGAGATTCTACCATTTCTGACCTAATCCTGCAACAAGGCGAAGCCTTGTTTGCAGGATTTAGGCGTTACGAATTTTCTTATTCCTGCCAGCAACTTGAGGAAAACAAATTGCTTGAAACCACAGCAAAAACCGGCTACACTATTTGAGCGTGTTAATCACATTTTCTGGTGAGAACGCTATTGTTCAATTCTTCTTGTGTACGAAAATAGTGTGAGGCATAAACTAACAAGGAAAAGTATGAAAAGCAGCTTAAATGAAACTTTTCTTTGATATGGCTTGTTAAATATTGTGCGAATTTGATATGCAAAACCCTTCTTAAGGAGTGCTGTGATGTCAGAACATTTTTCAAAAAAAGAAATCGGAGAAAAGTATAAAGCAGTGATCTCTTCTGCCAAATGTCCAAACTGTAATGGAGAAGCTGTTTCAGTTACGGTGAAAACACTCAAAGTACCCTGGATGGTTAGATGTTTCAGTTGTGGGTACAGTGACGTAATAATGTGGATTGAGAAGCAGGTAATGGATGCGTTAAAGAATGTAAACGTGTTCAATCAAATATGGAAGGATGGCCAATCGATAGAAATAATCCTGAAATAATGGAGCCAGGTATCTTCGATTTTTCCCAGGTTCCGGAAAAAGATCCAAGTGGCCAGAAGTCTACTCTCAGTATTTTATAACAGAAAATATATTATGCGGGCTGAGGTTTTTTTTACCATTAAGAAATGTTAACTCAATCAAAAAAGCACAGCCTACAATAATTCCACCAAGGGATTCGACCATTTTACAGCAGGCGGACATGGTCCCTCCGGTAGCTAATAGGTCATCCACCATAAGGACGTGTTGGCCTTTGCTGATACCATCCTTATGTATTTCGAGTACGTCTGTGCCGTATTCGAGGGCGTAATTCATACTGATCTTTTCGTAAGGAAGTTTGCCTGGCTTTCTGATCGGAGTGAATCCGGCGCCCAGGTTAAAAGCAACGATAGGAGCCAAAATAAAACCGCGGGCTTCAGCGCCAACTACAATGTCAATCTTCTTACCTTTGTAATAATCAGAAATTATTTCAACAGCGGCCCTTAATCCCTTTGGATTTTGCAAGAGAGTGGTTATATCTTTAAAGATAATGCCTTTTTTAGGGAAATCAGGCACATCGCGCACCAAATTCTTTAAATCATTCATAAATCATTTCTCTTTTGTCAGAATATACTGAAGTTTTTGAATCGTTTCTTTCTCGATTTGTCTGACACGTTCACGGCTTAAATGCAATAACGTCCCGATTTCTTCCAGGGTCTTTGGCTCGCCATTCTCCAGTCCGTATCGCAATTTTATTATCGTTGCTTCTCTTTTGTCAATAATCTCGAGGAACTTTTCCAGACTTTCCCGTTCATACCTTTCCTCAATTTCTTCTTCAGGCGTGGGTGTTCTTTCATCGGGTAAAACATTACTCAGTGCCCAGATAAGATCTGAGCCGGTAAAATCTTCTCTGTTGAGGGTAACGGTTGAGCGTGTTGCGTGTTCGATTGATTCAACTTTTTTTGCAGTAATATCCATCTCTTCCGCAATCTCGTTATAGGTCGGTGCCCTTTCAAGTTTATCGAATAACTGATTCGAGGTTGTTTTGAGCCGGGATATTTTTTCAAACATATACGATGGTATGCGGATCATTTTTGCCTTATCGGTCAAAGCCCTTCTGACTGCCTGCTTAATCCACCACGTTGCATACGTGCTGAATTTATACCCTGTTGAAGGATCGAATCCCTGAACTGCGCGAATCAGTCCCAGGTTCCCTTCTTCAATAAGATCGAGGAAGGAAAGCCCCCGGTTGATGTACTCTTTCGCGATACTAATAACCAGGCGCAGGTTAGAACGTATCAGTTTTTCCCGCGCCTTTTCATCTCCCTCTGTCACCCTTTTTGTTATCTCTTTTTCTTCTTCCGGAGACAATAACGGAATTTGGTTAACTTCTTTCAGGTATGTTTGTAAAGCAGACTCCGTAGGATACCTCCTTTTTTCCTCTGGTGATGTCACGATATCTTTGCAGTGTCCGAATCCTGTTTCTCAGGAGCCGCAGCTTCACTATCTGATTGCTTTTGAGAATCTTCATTTGAAGCCGCTGTCACGGCGCCTTTTCCTTCTGCATCAGGCATTTTTTTCAGACTGAGCCCGATCTTCCTTGCCTCGGGTTCAATGCGAATCACCACTACTTCCAGGTCGTCACCAATATTGACGATATCAGCAGGATTATTAACCTTTTCGCTGGACAATTCCGAGATATGCAACAATCCTTCGATCCCTTTTCCCAGCTCTAGAAACGCACCAAAATTAGTTAGTTTAGTAACTTTGCCGGTGATAATGTCACCTACCTTATATTTCTCAGGAATCTCTTTTACCCAGGGGTCATCGGAGAGCTGTTTCAGACCCAGCGCAACTCTCTTTTTTTCCCGGTCGACAGAAAGTACCACAGCTTCAATTTTGTCTCCTTTTTTAACAATTTCCGACGGATGGCCTACTTTCTTTGCCCAAGACATGTCGGATATATGAAGCAATCCGTCCACCCCCTCTTCAATTTCAATGAATGCGCCATAATTGGTCAGATTACGAACACGACCCTTGATCTTTGTTCCTGCCGGATATTTTTCTTCAATAACCGTCCAGGGATTCACTTCCGTCTGTTTCATGCTGAGGGAGATTTCCTCTTTCTCTTTGTCTATTTTGAGGACGATAACCTCAACCATATCTCCAATTGCCACCATTTCTGACGGATGATTAATGCGACGTGTCCAGGACATCTCTGAAATATGCACAAGGCCTTCGATGCCGGTTTCCAGTTTTACAAAGGCACCGTACGACATGATATTAACGACCTGACCCTTTACCCTAGAGCCTATAGGATATTTATCCTCAATGAGTAACCATGGGTTTTGAGATTTTTGTTTTAACCCAAGAGCAACCTTTTCCTTTTCTTTATCGATGCCAAGGATCATTATCTCAATTTCATCATCAATGGCAAGCATTTCCGATGGATGACTTATCCTTCCCCAACTCATATCGGTAATGTGGAGAAGTCCGTCCAGACCACCCAAATCAATAAATGCACCAAAGTCAGCGATATTCTTTACCACTCCTTTTCTGATCTGTCCAACAACAATCTCCGATAATAAGCCTTGCTTCTTTTTGTCGCGGTCTTCCTCGATAAGCTTTCTTCTGGAGACGACAATATTTTGTCTTGATTCATCAATTTTCAGTATTCGGCAGGTGACTTCCTGTCCTATGTATTGAGAAATATCTCCTGGTGGTTTTACATCAATCTGTGAGGCAGGTAAAAATATCGGCACCCCCATATCTACGAGAAGACCGCCTTTAATTTTTCTCGTAACCCGACCGGTGATAATATCGCCCTCTTTATACTTTGCAATAACCCTTTCCCAGCCACGAATACGGTCTGCTTTCCGTTTGGATAATTTAATAAGCCCCGAATCGTCTTCTACTGCTTCTAATAAAACCTCTACATCTTCACCTACCTTTATTTCAGATGGATCGTCAAATTCAAATTTTGGTATCATACCCTCGGATTTATATCCACAGTCGATGACGATGTTATCACCAAGAGCACTAAGGATGCGCCCTTTGAGAACCGAGCCTACCTCAAAATTCTGAATAGAATCATAGTAAGTGGATTCTATCTTTTTTTTGGTATCCTCGCTCCCAACGATTGCTTCGACCTCTCGCTCAATATCGGCTAAATTTACGTTATATTCTTTTAAAATATCTCGATCCATAATTTGACGATTTCTCCGAAATAAAAATGAAAAAATAAAAGGTTTATAAAATAAATTACATTTACATGCGTTTTAACAATCCTATTTTTTTACAGCCGGCTCAACTTCTTTAAGGATCTGGTTGATCACTTCTTCGATCGGCATGTTTGTCGTATTCAGATAAATTGCATCCTCACTTTTTTTAAGGGGCGAATTATCCCTGGTCGTGTCACGTTTATCGCGTATTTCTATGTCCTTTATGACATCGGTATAGGAAATTTCGTTATCTGACAAATTCATCTCACCATACCGTCTTCTGGCGCGCTCTTCAATCTCAGCATCCAGGAAAAATTTCTTTTCTGCATGCGGGAAAACAACGGTGCCCATATCTCTTCCCTCTGCAATGACATTCCCTTCAGATGCAAATGTTCGCTGGAGTTTCACCATGCGGTGCCGGACACTGGGTGTATTCGATATAAAATGAACATTGTTTGTAACAGAGGGCAATCGGATTTCTTCCGTTACGTTAACTCCATCAATAAATATTTGCAAGCCATCGTTCGTGCCCCGGAGCTCGATAGCGGTTTGATCCATAAGCTGGCATAAGGCAGTTACGTCTCTTAGGTCTACCCTGTGCTGTAGTACTTTCCACGTGAACGCCCGATACATGGCTCCAGTGTCAAGATATTTAAATCCCAGTCGTTTTGCCAGCATCCTGGCAATGGTACTTTTCCCGGAACCAGCGGGGCCGTCAATCGCTATTATCAAACAAAACCTCTTCCTTAAACGGTAATAGCGTCTGATATGATATCGAATCAAAAAGTAGAAATATACCACATTAAGTCTTTTTTTGCAAGCGTTTTTTGCTTCAACAACGTTTTCCTACACTAACTTAATCCGCCCCGTTTTCTTACCCACCATTCAACAGAAACGATTGCCAGTATTGCCACAAAGATGTAACCATTATCCCACAAAGAGATTTGTCGTTTGCCGACGAGTTTTACAACTGCGGGATTTTCAATCGATAATTTCTCGCCGACATTTTTTACGGGAAGTTCAAAATAGGTTCCGCCGGAAACCTCGGCTATTTTGGCAAGGATATCTCTTCTGATAGAAGTATCTTTAAATTCCCTGTTTTTTAATGCGATATTAAAAACTGCATAATCCTGTCCAACCTCGTCCTGTTCTTTCTTTCCGGCCACTTTAATAATATAGTAACCTTCCGTATTATGTTTAATGACAAACCGATACTGACCATCAGCGCCCGTGACACCTTTTCCTGAGAAGATACTCTTCCCGGAAAATTCGTTGGTAATGTTAATGTCTAATTGTACACCGTCCAGGGGTTGGTAATTTCCACCCACGGCATCGATCCTGATTGACACTTCTTCGTCTGGCAAAAACGTTTCCTTGTTTACGATAACATGGATGGGATTTAAGGTGGGGTCTTTAATGAGCCACTTTATGGAATTTTGCCAAAATTTTATATAATGCCTGTTGCTGCCGCCCTTCCCTACGGACAGAAAATTCCATCGCCATAAAGAATCGGTTGTTATAGCCATACACCTGCCCAGGCCGGTATCCCGGACGGAAACCAACGGAGGGTTTCCCTTTGTCGGATAGATAGCCAGGGAGATGGAGTCCGGCTTCATTTCCGTGGTCACATTACATCCATCCAGTTCCGGAAGATCTTTCCAGATAGCGGTATTCCTGTCCGGATTGGCATCAAGCGCAGTCACCGGGTGTTTCAGGCCATCAGAGGTCAGCAGTGCCTTTAGTCGGGTTGTGTCGATGGTATCCTTCCCTGTGTTGAGGCTTACGGGAAGGATTTCATCAATAGGGGTGCCGTCATACCCCCCTTGTGAAAACGAGATGTCACCGCCAACCATCATAAAACCACCGCCTTGTTCTGTCACAAACCTCCGGAGATTCGACAGGTAGTGTGAAAACCGGAAGAATGCTGCGTCATACGGCCGATAGTCAAAGTTCTGAAAGATAACCAGATCAAAACTATTGAGCGCCTGCGTAAATAACTCGTCTACAGGAAAGGGAATGAGACTGAGTTCTTCATTCCTTGCCTCGGAGACATCCGTTGGTGTTCTCAGAATGAAAAAGGATATGAGATCAATATTGGGATCACTTTTTAATACCCTCCTTAAAAAGCGCACATCCCACGATGGGCGCCCGCAGACGTGCATAATCCGTATTTTATCGCGCACCACCTTCACGAGAAAACTGGCCTGATTGTTTTCGGAAATTGCCTCATGAGGCTGGATAGGAAAAGAAACCGTATAGAGAAAGGTGCCCGTCGTGTGGGGTGTGAATGACAGGTCGACATGAAGTTCGCTTTCACTTCCCGTATCGAAGACCTTTGAAGAAATAATGTCGTTGCCTTGTTTTAGGGTAACAGGGAGCTTGAGGTCTTTATACCCATGAACCTTGATAACAACATCCGCCTTCCAAGAACTTCGCACAAAAGTAAAACCGTCATAAGAAACCTTGCTGATGGCAATATCCCTTGCCTCCATATTGCCGGCTGGAGAAAAAGTAAAAAATGGAGCTGACAGATCTTTGGTAAGATTCGAAATGATTTCGGTTTTGTCCAGACTTGAAGGAAGTTCTCCTGTGTCAGCGCCGTCAGAAAAAACGAAATATCCCTTGACCGATTTATCTTCATAGCGTTTTTTCAGGAGCTTCAGGGTTTGGACGATATCGGTGTTCGTACCATCGAGCACAAGACCCTTTTTGAAATCATCATACGAAATCTCTTTTATAACATCAGAAAAGGATACGTAATCAACATCGAAATTATTCTCCAGTTCTTCAATAAACGAGGCATTGTCATGGAAAAAATTATTGACGAGCTGGAACCGGGTAATCCCGGTATCTCCACCTTTTAGCGTCATGCTCTCGGAATTATCCAAAAGACACACAACCTTGTTCTTCAGCTTAAGGACATCCTTCTGCTCCAGTTGCGGCTGAAGCAGAAGCAGAACAAAAAGCGCCATTGCCAGAAAACGGAGCGCAAAAAGCAACATCCGTTTGTTACGCGAAGGAATAGCTTTGATGCCACGCCAGGAAAAGGACAGTGCCGTAATCGCCAGAAACAGTACCAGCACACGCAACCAGACGTTTTCGATGCCAACGAAACTGAGATGCCACTGGGTAAAATTTTCCATATAATCACTTAGTGTAAAGGCGCTTTTTCATATCCTGCCGCTCTGCGCCTATTTTCTTTTTGTTTTTGCCCTGGGCCGCAATTTGGCCTTCTTTTCCAACGCCGCTAATCGCCGTAAGGTATTTGCCTCACTCTGTATATCCACATATTTCTTGAGCAAGTTTGACCACGAGAGATAGGTAAAGCCGTTGGGGTTCATGTGTGCCAAACCTTTTCGGACCAAAAAGGCGTCGTTTTCCCACATATACAAGAAGTCCTTTTCAATCCTGCTTGGATTTCCGTTCTTTGCCCAAAATTCTCCGTAAAAACCGCCCAGGAGATCGGGATACTTTTCCGTAACGGGGGCAGGGGCTTTTGGCCTGTTTTCAGGCATAGGATAGAGTATGCCATCTTCGTAAAGAGATTTAATTGTGGCGTAGGCGTCGCTCACGTATTGGAAAACGGAATCGGAGGCATTATCCATAGAATCAAGATAATCACGGGAAAACCGTGGAGAATGGCACTGTATACAAACTTCAATCCACGCCTCTCGCCGCGACATTAACTCCTTGCTATTTTTGATGTAATCTGTTGGTTTGATCCCTTTAAAGACATTGTCATAAAACAAAACATCCCCCTCGCCCATAATGGCCTTCCTGACCATATTATGGGAATACTGCCCTTTATAATACATATGGCAGGATTGGCAGGTGGGAGAGATATAATTTGCGTCCTTGAGTTGTTTGCTCCAATCCCAGGTATGTCCTTCAATAAAATAGATAGAGCCGTGTTTGGAGTCCCGGTAATATTCAATGTCGGGATGATCTGGCCCGTTATGACATGTTTGGCATGCCTCCGGCCTCCTGGCCTCAGAGGCCTTGAAGGCGTGACGGGTGTGGCAGCTATCGCATTTGTGCTGGATGCTGTGGCACATATCGCAGCCCTGAACAATATTCTTATCTACCGCCGCCCAGACATCCACGTCCAGGTTGGCATCGTAAGCCTTCGCATGGCTCTCTCTGCCCGGTTTCCAGTCGGGAATACCGTATTGCTTCTCTGATTCAAACTCCTGGTATTCCTGTTTATGACATTCACCGCACAGGGTTGAACTAGGCATAATAAGCTCTTTTTCATGATCCAGCTTCTCCGCACCAACCTTGCCATGGCAATCGATACAACCAACCTTGATAAGTTTCCTCCCCAGGGTTTTTTCTATTTCAGCCAGTTTCTCTTTCTGGTAGTCCAGCAATTTATCCAGATTCGCATGACTGCTTTCAGCCCATGCCTTAACGAGGCCAGGATTTAACGCCTTATGACAGAGCGTGCACTCATCCGCAGCATAAACCCCTTTTGGCTCTTCCGGCGGTGAATAAAAGTAATCCGGCGCCCAGTACCGCTGGGTGGGGATTGGTTTCCAGAATTCCCCGTACGGGCCTACCCCCTTATCGAGTTTTTGGGCCGGTAGTACGCCGCAAAAAACACCAAAGAGCATTGCCACTCCAACAAATGACAAAATTCCCTTCATATGCCTCTTCCTCCCCATAAGTGCATGATTAGCAGATAATTGTCTGGTACGTAAATGTCGTTTATTATATCATAGCGCAGCGCAGTCTCAACCAAATTACCTGCAAGCCTTCACGCCATTTCACACTTATCATTATTCGCAAGGAGCGGACATCGGTTTGGCTCCTTTAATAATGAGTTCTGCCCGTTGACTCATGGATATTTTTTTGTTAACGTATTAAAGTATGGAAGCCATTCTATTTCTTATTGGAACTATATACGCAATACATTCACACCTTAAATGCAAGCGGGCATTTGATAGGTGTGCTTATCTGGATCAACCAAAGGTCCAGATTACCTACCAAAAGCCATTATATACGCCTGCTGGCCAGAAATCTTCCGGGCTAGGGCCTATCGTCCTCATAATCCTCTTGCTTTTCTCGCATTTCTTTTGTTAATTCGTGCAACTCTCGTTTACCCATTCCGGCTGTGGCTTGCGGGCAGGCATTTGTGTGGTACAATCTGCCGGTTTTAATAAGCGTATGCCTGCCCTTAAATTTATCCTCCACACCTTTTTTATATTTACCCGTCTTGGTGACATATTTACCCTTTTTCCCTGTAAAAAGAGTCGCAAGGCTTAAGGGCAGCCATGCTCTTGTTCCGCCGCGCCAATTTCCTTCTTCAGAATATCTGCCACCCACCTCAAAATTTCTTTTCACAGAGGTTTTGATAAGTTCACCAAGACCCCTCATGACCGGAGTCATATCAGATACGCGCTTTTGTATCTGTCCCAAAAGCGTAACAACCCCTTTATCGTCAACTTTTATTTGAAACATGGCTTTTTTATGGTATAATGTTTACGTGAGGTAATGGTTGGGCTACAGCCTCGATAACTATTACTTGACGCCCGCCCTGCTGTAGAGGGATCGAGGGCCCTACTTTTTATATATCAACTTTCCTACGCGCTGACGGTTTAAATACCGAAAATCCGACATAGGGATAAACGTCCACGATTCCATAAACCCCTTAACTGCGTTTGCGACAATCAATATTCCTTCCTTTTCCCCCGTATCAATCGCATTAATAATTCTCTGTCTTAACACTACTTGCCCGGTCCCTTTATGTCTTTCAAACGAGAGCCACACCTCAAACGGGTCAACCATTGCTTCGGAGATGAACGGAATATATGGGGCACGATTCGGATCAATATGGCTTGCCAATGTTTTTGCGTTAACCAGCGTGTCATACCTGAAGTCTCCCGACTGAAAGGAAAAAACCTTTGCTGCGCCTCCCAACACCCTTTCCGTAGCTTTTTCCATTCCTTCTATCGTTCCCGGTATGGTGTAATCCAGTGCAGCCACCGACTCACGGAGAGGGAGTTTCTCGTGGCTTCCATATGACTCCCAACTCCCCGGGGTAAGTCTCTCCCATGCCTTTGCGCCTTGAGCCTTCCACGCAGCCATCACATCTTCCGACAACTTCTCACCCCATGCCGTCTTGCCGGGATTATATGCCCAGCCCTGACCGATACCATTAGGGATCGTATGGGTGTCGCCATTCTTACCCGTCCACTGATATGTGCCATCAGATGGTCGCTCGGAAGATATCTTCACACCCTCTTTTTTTAGGTCGTCAATTTCTTCCTGAGTATGGCTCACCACTTCACACTTACAACCCCAGTCGTTCGGAGGGTAATGGGTATCCCACCAGGGATCGCCCACCGGCAATACCGTCCCGCTCCATTTGAGGTGCAAAGGTCGTGGTGTTTCAGACAATCCACCGATATATCGCCAGTACGATCTTTCTCCCCTGACGGCCATCATCTGCTGATAATTTCCGGCAGCGTATGCGGTGCGCATATTCGTATTAAAGATCACCCCTGTCCGCCAGCCGCGTTCACCTTTATAACTCCAACCGTTTCTTGCCACCGTTTCATCAAACGTTCTCCGGAAGTCCTCGATGGTTGAGCCTTCTGATAGGGCTTTATCAATCGCGGCGTTGAAGTCCGATAGAAGTTCATCCTTTGTCGCGCCCGCCACGACAAATGCCCTGGAATGCATACCCTGCCAGATATCTGTCCATTTTTCGGTTGGCAGGTTGACTTTGTCCTGAAAATATTGTATAGCCTCTTCAAAGGGTAGTTTTGTAAAGTCGATCATGACAACCCCCGAGTCTTATATCTGCCTGCGAGATCCGCTACGGTAAATGCCTTTTGCATGAGGTTGCCAAGCTCCACCGGGTTGATGCCGCGATAGAGATCCAGCAGCCTATCCCGCAACTCTCCCGAAAAAAAACCACTGTCGTCCCGAAAGATTACCCGCACCCGCTTCTTCGTATACGCCATACACTCCTTCATGAACT
>CAZBCT010000107.1:0-10785 GCA_964490485.1 uncultured Candidatus Brocadia sp.
GTTTCAATCCACGCTCCCGCGCGGGGAGCGACTCCGCACTCGTAACCTACTAAAAACAAACAACTTCCTCGTTATTTTGTGCGGATCTATCATTTTTCATCTTAAAAAATCTTCATTCGCTAACGGTCATTGTACTAACATCGCTACCCACAACATCTTTTAAACATAGCGAACCCTCCTTAGAAGCCATGTAAGCTTGAGGTTCGCACCGGCGTTTAGACAATTAAAGGCCCCTCCTGATCAATGGACGGTTTTGCGCCGATATGCTCCACGCGATGCCTCCAATTAGACCCGAGATAGTAAAATCTCAGACTGTCTTTCTTTGGATCAATTTCCGATATTAACCTGTCTTTCAGCATGGTCCATTGTGCCGGGTCGACAATACATTCAAATACAGAGTATTGAACCCTCTGCCCAAAATCTTTGCAGGCGCGCGCAACCCTGCGCAATCGCCGATTGCCGCTTTCTTCCGTTGATACATCGTAACTGACAATAACAAACATTTTTTTACTCCTAACTAAAGGACACCGCAAATAGGGGGCAAAGGCACAGAGGCACAAAGTTTAATCAAGCATACAAATCCCTAAGTTCCTCCTCTTCCATTTGTGCCTCTGTGCCTTCTCTACTTTGTGCCTGAATAATTATCTACTTTTTTGATTAAGCTACTGAGCATTCTTTCTATCTCCCGACTCTGTTCATAAATCTTTTCAAAAGTATCTTTAAATTGTGACAATTTAGTTTTTTGGAAAAGTAGGGGCGAAGCATTTGCCAGTTTGGGTATGAATGCATGTATGCCAATTATAGCAAATGCTTCGCCCCCTACACTGCGCGACAAACATCGCTATTATTGGAATTTTTCAAAGAACTAAATTGTTACTTTAAATTTAAAGAAATCTCCAATTGAGTTTGAAATTCATACAAAGAGCCTATTGCTCTCTGTAAAAAACGAATATAGTCATTTGTAGAATGTCTGCCATATCCTTCTGCAATATTACTTGGTATTGACACTGCACTTCTTCTTATTTGAGATATCAATCCATAGAGTTCTTCTTTCGGGAACAATCTTGTTATCGAATAAACCTCAGTTACCAATACCATAGATTTCTGCCATACGATTAAATCCCTATAGTTTCTCATTTTCTTTGTGCCTCTGTGCCTATTATTAATTACTTCCAGATAAATGGCGGATAATTGTCCATATCCCCGCGCAGATAACGCGCCATCAGCAATGCCTGCACATAAAAAAGGATGCCAACAGAAACCTTCTCCTTTAAAAACGGATGCTCTATCTCCTCCTGCTTGCGCTTCTGATAGGCAACCAGAACGGCCTTCCTCGTGTCATCCTCCATCCATACGGCGCCTGACTCTTTTTTCTGAAATCCCTTTCCCTGCACCTGACAAAGGTTGATCAGTGAAAGTGCCAGCCGGTCGGCAAAGAATGGCCGAAACTCCTCCATAAGGTCAAGCGCAAGCCCGTATCTGCCGGGTCGGTCTCTGTGCAGGAAGCCGACAGAAGGGTCAAGCCCCACGGTCTCAAGCGCTGAACGCACATCGTGCATCACAATGGTATAGAGAAATGACAGCAAGCAGTTTACATTATCCAGCGGGGGTCTGCGGTTCCGTTCATGGAATCTGAAATTATCTTTCTGCGAAGTAATAAGATGATCAAATACGCCAAAGTACGTAGATGCCGACTCTCCCTCTATCCCCCGTAATACATCCAGCGTCAATTCAGTTCCCAACCTCTTCAGGTAATTAGCGAGCCTTTGCGAAGCCTGCGAAACCGCATCGGCATCAATCTTGTCTGCGTGGTCTCTCAGGGCGCGCTGAAGCACGGTGCGGCAGTTGGCTATCTTGCCTGTCAATATTGCCTGCGCTATCATAGCGGAAGCCTTCAAATCATCAGCCCTACGATATTGCTCACGCCTCAGGAGGACATTGCCGGACACCGGACCCTGCACCCTTGCAAGAAACGCTCCGTTCTCTGTGAGAAAACTAACCGCCACACCGTTCTCGGCACAAAATCCCATCAGGAACGGGCTGCAGGATACCTGCCCGAAGCATACAATCCCACCGAGGGTGTGAACAGGCAAACGCAATCGTATTTCATCATCTGCTTTTATTACAACCGTTTCGCCTTCTTTAAATAAATACGAACCCTGCGTTGTTACAAAAAGGGTATTAAGAAGTTTTTTCATTTTATTTGTGTCTCTGTTTCTTCTTTCTTTCGATAGCCGATTCTATCTTTTTCAACTCTTCATCGTCAGTATGGGCTTCCTCTTTCGCTTCAATTGCAAGCCGGTTTCGGTTAAAGGTCTCATACTGCTCAAGCACGAGCTTGTCCGCAATTTCCCTTGTTATCTTGCCGGCATTAGTGAGAATGTCCCGTTCGTTAAAGTGCAGAAAGGCATCCAGCTTTTCCCGCCAGTCGCACATGAATATTTGTCTGTGCCGTTTTGCCTGATCTTCGGTATAGTCCAGATACATATTGACAATTCGATTGAGTCCTGCAATCTCATTCTCATTCAGATAATTCTTGGCAATGGTAACATCTCCCTTGCGAACTTTAACACCCTTCCATGAGGTTAATCCCATATTGGGCTTTGATGAATCTGCCCGTTCGGAAATTATTTCAGCCGCAGTTTTGCTGGATGCTGCAAAGTGCAGCTTGTTCTGAACAATGCTGAAAAATTCCAGCGTTTCCTCTGCATTCGGATCATAATCTGCCGCGAGTTTGTACGCGATGTGATTTCACCCGGTAGCCCACTGCTACAATGGCTTCAAGGTTATAGTGCCTTACATTGCGGCGAACCTGTCTGATACCCTCCTGACGAACTATTAAGTAATCCTTAATAGTTGCCGCCTCTATAAGTTCGCCTTCTTCGTATACATTGTTCAAGTGAATATTGATATTGGAGACTGTTGTCTGAAATAAATCTGCCATTGCCAGTTGGCTCATCCAGACTGTTTCATCCTGCAGACGAACCTCGATATGGGTGTGACCATCCTCTGTCTGATACAGAATCAAATCGCTTTTAACTGGAATATGTTTATTCTTTTTTTTCGTAGGCATACCCTTTCATTCATCCTCCATTGCCTTTGCCAGATAATTACTTGCCTTACTGCTTACTTTTGGCAGACACAATTCAACCATCGAACACTTCTCACACTTTTTAGAATATTCGGCTTTCGGTGTAATGTTGGATGCGATAAGCTCATGCAATCGAACCGCCGCTTCCTCTGTCTCTTTTCTCAATGCACTGTCGAATTTTACATCCAGCCTGTGACGTGTCTGTCCATAAAAAAGTGCCCCTTCGGGTACATCAACATTCATCATCTCCTCAAGACACAGCGCCTGAGCGCAAAGCTGAACCTTATCGCAGTTCGTCGGTTTTGGTTTGCCGCGCTTGTACTCAACCGGGAAAGGAACCCATCTATCGCCATGTCTGTGAAACTCCACCACATCCGCCTTGCCGATGAGTCCAAGCCGGAGCGACCGCATAGGCACGCCGTATTCAATGCGGATATTTCCGCGCGATTCACAATTTGCTGTGTCAACCTTGTCGTGCATAATCCTGCCTTCTGCCGTAAACAGGTTTTCGCTCCAGACCTGCTCAATGTGAATCAGCGCGCACTGCCGTTCGCAGAAGACAAGATGCTGCAATGCCGAAAGCTGAAGCAGTTCCTCCTCAGCATAAGTCATATAAGCCTTATTCCTTTCGTTTGCGCGCCTGTGAGCGTGCATTATAAAGCCTTTCCGTAAACCCGCCCTCTTTTAAGAACGCTTTTTCCAGTGCTCTCAACTGTTGGTCAAGCAGGTAGTTTGTCTGGTGAATCAGGCAGATGAGAGCATTCGCCGATACCTCTGGAGGCGAATGCTCCAAATATGTCCTATAGGTCGTATAAGACCTATCTTTCGCGTAAGCGAGCTTTCTGATTTTCTGGGCCTGCTCATGCTCTTTACCCCAAAGAGGCAGCCCCTTCTGCCTCAAAAAATCCTGAAAATCAAGGAGTAGTTCTTCAAGGCTTGCCCGCGCCACGCCGATGAGCTTGAGTTCGAATTTTTTAGAGGTGCCTGATGCCATGCTCCCCTCTGCGATATTCTGTTTGCCGCTGCGTGCCGCCTGCACCATCTGATCATGGGTGCGGGAGCGGCGGTCAATGAAACGGTTGCAAAATATTATCGTAGCATCATACACAATCTCCGCCATTTTGTAAGACTGTAACTCCCGATACCCGCCATGCGGCGGGATAAGCTGAGAAAAGTCTTTTTGGTCAGTCATGTTATGATTTGCCTCGCTTTTTTAAGGTTGTTCTGTTTCCTTTACACCATTGCAAACCCATCGGTATCCAGTTCTACTAAAGGAACTATTGCCTCCATATAGCCTAAAAACCTGCCATCATATTTGCCGAGCCATGAATATATTTCACCATTGTTATTAATTGGCTCGCAAAAACTATTAAACTGCTTTGTGCTAATTTTGAAAAAACGAATCTGTACGCTATTACGAATTAACTCTACCTGATCAACTTTCTCATCTCTTTTCAAGGCTTCAATGATGTTACTCGCTATGACTACCAACCTTGTATCAGCATCGATAACCTTACACAATTTTGCTACTTCTGGATAATCGTTGGTCTTTTCATGTTTTATAATTTCAAGGGACATCTTTTCAAAGTCTCCGAAATCACTCATCAGCTCACGTCTCATTGCTTCCGTAACTATTTCTGTCGGGTTTTTTGTCTCAAAATACTTTTCCTCAAAAAGTGTTTTTAAAACATTCCTCGACGTTACTAACTGTGGATTGTTTTTCATATGAGGGTCATTAACACGAAAGTCGAATACCTCTGCTCGTGCATTATTACCGTGCCTATTAACACGGCCTCCGATCTGAATCAAACTCGCCGCACTACAACTCTCTCGGAATGCCGTTGCAAAAGAGAAATCCATTCCTGCCTCGACGCAACTTGTTGCGACAAGCGTCCAATCTGTGTCCTCCGGCTTTTGCAACCGATTTTTTACATCTTCAACAAGAGCATCACGGTCATTGGGAGTCAATGCGGTCGACAAATGCATTACCTGCTTACCTGACTTTCGCATTTTCCAAGCGAGCACTGCTGCTGACTGCACTGTATTTAAGACAACAAGCCTCGGACCTTTTTTTGACTGTATAAAGTCGATCAGACTGGTAACATCAAACTCTTTTTCGCACGCAACATATGAAACTCGTTTTTTCTCCTGTGTATTTACCTCTACCCTCTGTTCAATACCTAAAAGATTCGACACATTTTCAGCCGGACTTGTGATCTTCTCGTTTTGCCAAAACAGAGGAAGTGACCCCGATGCAAACACAAAATGACATCGGCAATGAGTGGTTAAATCTTTTAACCAGCGCCATGCCTGCGGCCACAACCACGTCGGTATTGCCGCATGTGCTTCGTCTAAGAATATTGCTGATCCGGGTAATTCATGGAGCTTTCGCAATTGTGCAGGGTGATTCGCTCCCAAAGTCTCAAAAAATTGAACCGCTGTTGTCACGATAATAGGCGCTGTCCACAAAGTAGCGTGCTGGCGTAAGTCATAACTTGAAAAATCGGCTTGATGGTGATGTTCGGCAACTACCTTTTCGGGATATTCTCCCGGAAGAACGAGTGCCTTACGATACACATCCACTGATTGCTTGATAATATTCGTGTAGGGCAACACCACAAAAATATGGCGCACCTCTTTATCAATCGCTGCACGCAGAAGATGCGCCATTACTGCTGTAGTCTTACCAGTGCCTACCGGACTGTCGCATGCATATAAGCTTGGCTGTGTATCCGCATCACGACAGGTTTTATAAGTTTTTTGCCTTTGTGCTTTGCGCTCTTTGGAAGCATGCGATTCTTTTTGCAAATCTTGTGCATACGCATCTAATGCTTCCAAACGCTCTTTCCATCGCTGGCTTACCGATTGCTTTCCAGTTTCTCCACCATAATGTACCGCAGTATCGCCATAATCACCATCCACCAGACATGAAAAAGCCAATCGCCTTGCCAGACCAGTCCATCCAGAGTTAACGACCTTGCCTGACGATTCTTCAACCTTTCCACACCATTCTGCATGTTTAGCAAGGTAATCAGAAAGTTTTCGATCAACTTCCTCGTGAATTTTGTCGTCTCGCAAAAACAGTTTTTCCCTTTCGGCCTCCCGAGGCACAGAACATAAACCGATGTGATGACCATATACGAAAAAGGCAGCCTCATATTCTTTGCCTTTGGATAAGTACGTCGTGCCGGCGTCAACATGATTCAAAGGCAAATGTTTCTTACTACCTTTTTCCAAGACTGCCTGATTAGCCTTATCGAGCTTACCCAAATCATGAAGTAAAGCCGCTCGTCTTACCGCTTCTTGCAAAAATCGGGCATCACCAGAAAAATACTGTGTCATAGCTGAAACATTGTCTTTAGCACGCTCCAATACTGCGGCTATGTGCTCAGCATATGTTTGCGCAGGAATGCCCCTATCCGGCTTCGCGCTATGCGCTAATGGAACTTCATTATTCATTTACCAGATCCTTAAATCCATTTTGTTCGTCCAGTTTATTTCTTAATTCGGCCGGTAATTTCGAAGGCACATCATAATCATCCCATGACGTTGAAGGTTTCTCAGTGTTCGCTTTGCGCTGTTCGTCAGTATCCCCTTTACGCTTCGGGGTCAAAACATCAATCAAAGCGAAATCAGAGCATGATCCCAACGCCGATTTATGTTCCATATACCATGCGTGACGGATTTCAACCATATTCCGAATCATTGAAGGTGTCCCACGATATGCACGCGGAACAGCTTTAAGCAATACTGTAATGTCTTCCTTCGTACATTGCGTCTTATGGGCTACCGCCGCATTCACAAAAAACGGCATACAATAAACACCATGCTCAGCAATTCTGTATGCCAATGGGGCCATACCTCTATCTTTTCCTTCTTCAACTCCTGATTTATTAGTAAAGGTCTTCCGCGCCACATTAATGGGGCTTATAGAGACACCGAGACCAAATTGAACAACACCGGTTTTTATAGATGTTGATTTTCCTTCTTCAAGAAAGGTGTTACCAAATACCCTGCCATCCCAATATTTTCCGATGAATTCTGTTCCTTCTCCCTCAAGCTCTTTCTCTATCTGTTTCCGGTCGCGGCCCCGATGCTCCAGAATATAAAATCTATCTTTATCTTTTACTCCGGCTAACTCAGAAATTTCTTTCCATGCCTGACCATCTTTATCATCAATTAAATCTCTCAATTTTCGTTTAAAAGAAACCGGCGAAATCTCGCCGCGACCATCTTGTCTCTGTCGCGGATCACTTTCCCTGTCAGGGTCACCGTTAGGATTGGAATTACGCACCTCGATAATCAACAGTCCTGTCGCTCTCTTATCTACTAAATTCTTATTCTTTTCTGACATAGCAAACCTCCTTTAAGATTTATTAGTCTTCATTCTTTACATGTGCTAAATAGCCCAACAATATCTGCGCTTTTATAACATCATCAGCTTGCTTTGGTATGTCGGCATTTTCTAAATCTGAAGAAACCCTGCCCATCTGTCCTAATATCCACTTTGCCAATCCAATCTTTTCGCCCTGCGCCTTAGTCGCCCATGCCTGATATATCAATAGCCTCTCACTAAGAAGGGATAGTCCTTTTAAAGGATTGTCCAATGTTGTACGCATAAGCGCATTGCCGATTAACTGCGCTGGAATAGATTTTCTTTTTTCTTCATCACTGTCATTTTTTCCGCGCACATTGATGCAATACTCACAATGCAACTTGTCGGCAAGCGCAAGCATCCTGCCGACATTAAATGCCGAGTTTTTCATATACACCTCCTTTTTTATGCCAAGTTTATATAACGCAATCGCTAAAATTGATATACCATGCAGTACAACTTTTCGAGTATCAGGCGAATACTTTTTTATTACTTCAACTTTAATAGCGTCTGATGTATGATCCGCTCCAGAGTAGCCTACAAGAAGTTCGCCAATCCGCTGTAAGGAAAGACTCAGGAGATTACTTGCCGTCTGTTGAGCAATCATTGCATCTCCCAGAAACAAATCATACACGTGTCGCAACGCAATTCCCGGCACATCGCGTTTGTCAAGACCGTTTTTGATCCATTGGTTCTGAAAAGATTTCATGACATTTGTGGGCGAAGGACACATGGGTTCGACGTGCAACACCTTCTCGCCTTTCTTTGCGGGAGGGAGCCACAAAGAAAATATGGGCCTATTATTAGCCGCAGTTCTCCACTCCTTCACACTTTGAATGATATTCTTGATACTGAATGCAGAGCTTAGCACTACTTGAGCACGCCCTGGGTCAACCTTACTGATAACAAACACATTGACCTGAGAACTATCATTTAAGCCCGGCTCTCCTCGCAACGCATCACAAGCAGTCCTCGTTTTGCTTTCATAAGCAGCCTCGTCTGTTTCACTCTCCTCCACGTCTGGCGCTGCAAAAACACTTGCAAGCTCAATTGCATTTTCCGGTTTTTCTTCCAAATATGCGATAAGTAAATCCTGCTCACGCTTTGCATTAGGAACTCCTTGCCATGTCTTCCCTTTTCGTTCTTCGGCAACACACCACCGAAGCGCGCCATGAGCCGCTTCTACAGCATCTCTGCTCGATGGAAATATCTTTGACCCGATGAGCCTATATCTATCATGGCATGGAATATTCTCATTCATCGAGAACAGATACGCAATGCCGACAGCAGGCAGTGTCGGATCAGGATAAGGTCCCAAATGCAAAACTTTCCTCACACCTTCTAATGCGGATATACCTTGCACCCCCGCTTGTTGTCCAGCCGGAAGATGTGCTCCTACGAGCTTTCCCATTGAAGGATCAGCAACACGACAAGAAAATCTTGGCCAATCGCTTATATCAAAAAATAACGGGACATCACAAGCAACCTTTTCTTTCCCTTTTTCCTTTTTTATCTTGCCAATAAACATTGTTTCATAAATCTCTTGCCGTTTTTTACCTTCCTTCTCAGAATTACCATATCCATCATCAATGATAGTTTGCATCTTCTGAAGAAAAAGATTCGCCAATGTTGTCATAAACGTAGCTGTTTCGTTTGCGTCGCCAGGAATGCGTCCGACCAACTGGATCAAAGAATCAATCTTTTTATCTTTTCCGCTTAATGCCTGTATTTTTTGTTTCGCCCATTTTGAAATGAGAGCTTCCTGTTTGTTAATCTCTTCACCGCTGCAAATCTGTTTTAATTTTGCTCTATAATTGACTTTCGTATTTCTTTTATTGCGGAGCTTCTTGAGATCGTCCCGCACCGGGTCATTTAAAGTTAAATTCCACAACGGCTTAAGCTTCAGATATGGAAAACTGTTGTGTTTTCCTTTTCTAATTGTCCATAGCTTTGTCATTTTTACCGAATCCATATATTCAATATGTTCCGGTTGACCTTGGCTATTTATTCCGATGGTAAACCCATCGCCCTTGCCGGGTGTTTTAACATCCTGATGCGGTGTTCCAAATACGATGCCGCATTTTTGCAGATTACGGGATAGCTGATATAGTTCATTTAGCATAAGTCAACTCTCCTTCCTTGATCACCGCGTCAACAGTGAAACTTGGCGCAACTTGACCATCCGATATCTTATCGAAAACACTGTGGAGCATGGATGGAATAACAATGTTGATGTCTTCCTGTTTCTTTGTGCCTTCCCGAAACGCTCCTACATAAGACGGCACAAACTCTTTCCATCCGAAGCATGGCGTATAATAAAACCTCCCTTGTTTTAAGCGCCGAAAAAACAAGTCCTGTAAAAAATGTCTATGATTTGTTCCATCACGCGACATGCTAACCTCTTCGACTATGCCGTAGAGACGATAACAAACATCTATCAACACGGTTGCGGGAATTTGATAAGAGCTACCCTTTGCCATCTGATTGCCCTTGCGTAATGGCCCGCCATAATTGGTTGTATACTTATGAAATTTAATCGGCGCACAGATTTCAACTTTTGTTGGTCGAATGGTTGCCGCCCCTTTATGATTATTATTTTTGTCTCCTCGCAGACATGCAATTGCTTCAAACATTCCCTTAGCCGCTGAAAAGGTCGGCGCGGGATACGACACCTGCGCTGCCCCTGAATCCGGGCGGGTAAACATAGCAGCAGGCCCTGCGATTTCAAATGACACATCGTATGGTTTTCCCATATTATGCAACCTCCTATCAGTGTGTAACTTGTAAATTTATTACATCATACTTCCCCAAAACATGCCACAAACCCGCCCAGTAAGCCAAGTCTCCGGCAACAAATTTATCGGCAAATTTTCTGGAAAGTTCAACAACTGCTTTTAAATGGACATCAAGCCTGTGTCTCTGACCTTGTGGATTATCGGAGTGGGTATAGAGTTCTTTCACCATACATAAACCCTCAACCATCTGACTGGTAATACGATTGCGCCTTTTTGAATTAGGCATCGGCAACGAAACATTCCCCTCCCTTTGATGGAAGGGGCCAGGGGAGGGTATATATTCTTCTTTCACCCTCACCTTAACCTCCCTCATCGAGGGGGAGGAACTCTTGTTTGAAATTCCTTGTACATCAAGAGAAAAAGGAATCGAGACTGTTTTTCGGATAGGTTTACCATGCTTCGTAACATGCGGGATTCTACTACAAATTAAATACGCATACAATAGATATATTTACCCTGCTTCCTGGACAAAGATAAAATCTACTCCGAACGAGTCAAAATCAGCAGCACGGGTGGTGTCCCCC
>CAZBCT010000108.1:0-10441 GCA_964490485.1 uncultured Candidatus Brocadia sp.
ACCCAAACTGGCAAATGCTTCGCCCCTACTTTTTCAAAAAACTAAATTGTTACATCTTCTATAATACCCTTGCTAGACAAAGATCATTGTCAATAAACAATTATCTTTTCCATTTCGCTCCCGCACATTTCTGCCAAAAGACAGACAGTATTTTATATCATTTTTAATACGTTATAAATTCTACGATGTTCAAGCGAGACTTTCTTTGGTATGATTACAGGCGCTAAATCTTTCCTTATTATCAGTGGATGAATGATCGTGATTCAAGAGCGTGAACTTTATAGCAAAGTAGCAAAAGCCTGTCGTCAAAATACAGCGGAGGCCTTTCGTCTTCAGAGCCGTATACATCGGTTACGATGGTTTGGCCGTTCAGATATATGGGTTAAACGAGACGACGAGCTGAGCTTTGGCGTATCGGGAACCAAATTGCGTAAACATGCGTCGATAATCCCTTCATTAAAACAACAGGGGATTGAAGAGGTGGTAGTGATTGGCGGGGCGCATTCAAACAATGTACTTTCGGCGGCTCAGACCCTGACGGAAAACAATATCAGGATAACCCCATTCCTGCTCGGTCCGCCAACTCGAAAACTTGGTAACGCAAAGCTGTTTGCATTGTTTGTTGATGATAACGAAATTCATTGGATTGCACGCTCGCAGTGGGCAAATTGCGAAGATTTGGCCAATAATTATGCAGAGGAAAGAAGGGCTCGGGGAAGGAGGGTTTTTGTCCTTCCTGAGGGGGCACATCATCAGCTAGCGCTGCCGGGCTCTTTAAGCCTGCTCGTTGATATCCTTCGCAATGAGAGGGAATCAGGGGTTCGTTTTGACCATCTTTTTATCGACGCCGGTACGGGGATGGTCGCACAATCTCTCATAGCCGGGGCTGCCGCCCTGGGGGAGAAGAAGACATTCCATGTCGTGTTACTGGCAGGTTCGTGTAAGGAATTTCAGGCGGGATTGTCACGTGTTGTTCAATATGCCGAAGCATTTCTTGGAATTTCTCTCAGTTCATTGCCAGACTATCACATGCACTATCCAGCGACTGCAAAGTCATTTGGCAGCACCAATAGAGCTATTTTCGAGGAAATAAAGCGTACTGCCAGAGAGGATGGGATTCTCGCCGATCCCGTGTACTCCGCCAAGATGTTTCTTACGGCACGACAAACGATTTTTGACAAAATACTTGAAGGGAATATACTCCTGATTCATTCAGGAGGCGGATTGGCCTTAGCAGGTTTTATAGATCATCCTGTGTTCAGTTCTCACGTTGCGAAAAGAGATAAACCTTGATGAATGATTTTGTTTATTCGTAACAGTTTCGTTTTTTGAAAACCCCCAGTAATACTGTAGTTATTATGCAAGGCAGTGGCAATTCATGAATTGCCACTGCCTATTGTCACAGAGGTCTTTTCAGCTATTGATGTTCTCAAAAAACTAAACTGTTACAAAATCAGAAACATGGACAAATCGGGCAAGGAAAGATGTATTCAGTGTCGGCTAACAATTCAAGACTGTATTTGCCGGAATATTCCGGTCTTTTGGGCGGAACATAAAATAACCCTGTTAACAAGTAAAAGAGAGGAGCGAATTATCTCCAATACGGGAAGATTGCTTCGATGTATGCTGGGAAATATCTCAACTGTTTATATAGGAAAAAAGGGGTGGGAAAAAGAGGTTGCGTCGGAAATAGAGAGACCCGACTATACGCCGGTAATCCTTTTCCCGACACCGCCTGTTTGTGACGGGCAAACGATTATAGAGGGAGCGGGGAAGCCATTAAATATTTTTGTCCTGGACACCAGTTGGCGGAACGCACGGAGATGGCTTCACAAACCCGTGCTTATGAATTTAAAAAAAGTCGGATTAAAATCAGTGCCGTCTTCTGAGTATTACCTCAGGAAACAAGCTGGGGAAAACTATTTGTGTACCTTTCAGGCAGTTACTTTATTCATGACAGAACTCCGGACGAAGGGTTTTCCTTCTGTTTCTTTCCAAATAAATGAAAAGTTTACATTATGGGTGAAATCACTGGCAAGGGAGAGAGGATTGAAAATAGCAAATACCCATTCCTAACTTGTTTCGGAATCTCACACCCTTTAATACCCTTAAAATCAAGGGATTCTGAAATAAATTCAGAATGACAAAAGGGTGTTCCTTCTATTCTCGGACAGCCTGTTAAATATTAGCAGCAGAACAATCTCTTGATAAACATGGTGCCGTAGCATCCCCTCGGAAGGAAGAATTTCAGGATCAATTTTTTCTTACCCTGATAAATTTCATCCTCAGCAAAATCAACCGAAAGGTCTTGTGGGGTGATTATTGCCCTCCTTTCTATACCCTTGAAAAATGCCTGTCGTAATTTTCGTATATTAAACATGGGGGATTTTAAGTTGTTTTCCTGCAAAACCTCCGAGTACAGGTTTTCAGTCAGGGCATCTGGCATCCTGATAGTGGATGCGGGCATGGGAATTATAAGTCCGCTTAAATACGCCTTACTTCTGTCGTCTAATTGTGTATAAAATAGATATTCACCTGCAATCCCCTTGTAAATTTTTAAATCAGGCATTCGCCGGCTAATTTCCCCTCCCTTGATGGGAGGGGGCAGGGGAGGGTGATTGGTCTTTTCTCTCCACCCCCACCTAACCTCTCCCGTTCCTTCGGTTTTACTCAGGACAGTCAAGGGGGAGGAACTAATAGTATTGGAATTCCCTGACATGAAATTATCGCTGCTAACCGAACGGATAATTTTCCTCAATACCTCGTTCCACAGGTGCGATTGATATGCAGAAAAAAAGAGCACCATTTCTTCATGGGATATCCGTTGAAGGATGGGAATAAATCCTTTTGGATCTTTTTGCAGGTAGCTGAACGACTCTTTTTCAAACTTGCTCCTGGCCCCTTTCAGGCATGCCTGCCAGTTTCCCCAATATTCCCAAAGAAATTTCCGGTGTTCCTTTTCTGCTTTGCTGTCCTCCGGATGGATGCGGGAAAAGTATATCTTCAACGCCCCGTTGTAATGTTTCCTGAGTATCTTTTCCGCGACGAATCCCTGCCTGGCATCGAAACTTCCAAATCGCTGATCATCAAAATAGTTGGGGTAACCATCCTGTTTTACAGAGTCCATCTCACGCAATGCGGACTTCAGGTCATCTTCAGTAAGATTTCTGACAACCAGATGAAATCTGTTTCCCGTTATGAGGTTGGGTCCCATGGGTCTGTCCATATAACCCACAAAACTCAGGGAATAGTTTTCCTCATCTACCTTTGATGGAACAGGAGATTCGTGCCGTAAGATTGCATCAGATTTTGCCGTATTATCTTGTGTAAGAAACCGTGCATTTGTTGTTCTGCCGCCAGAATTATTTCCATCATCTTTGTTTCTTTGTTCTGAAGGTCGGGAAAAAGGACAGAAGGTTTGATTTTCACTCTTTTGCGCGATGGTGATGTACTGCGATGTAAGGGCATATTTATCCTTTTTACCACCATAGGAAAAATGTGAATATGGTATGTTGAACTTCCTGGAAAGCATCTTTAAGATGTCAACGGTATTCCATCCCCTCTTATTCAGCAGATAGACGCAGAAGTTCCCGTCTTTCTGAAATGGAAGGTCAGCGATCTCTTCGACAACAAAATCTTCAGGTTTAACCTTTACTTTAATCATGTATTTCTTCGCAACAATTTGGGTTTTTGAAAAAAGCAGGGACGAAGCATTTGCTGGCTTGGGTATGAGAATTATAGCAATTGCTTCGCCCCTACCCTCCGGCTAATCAACAAAACGAGCCATGTGGATAGTACAAATGGCGCGGTCAAAGTAATGATACCGAGCTTCGTGATTCCGTACATCATAAAAACAGAAACAATACCGGAGACTGTTGCTAAAATAAGAGAAGTCCACTTTCTATTTGAAAACGCGATGCCGCATAAAACGGCATTAAAACCAAACATGCCGATATTGATCATGTTCAGGGGGAATGAAGATGCAAAAGCCACAGCAATTCCAATCGAAGACCCCAGGAGTGCATAGCATGCTGCTATCCTGGAACTCACCAGTATCCCAATAAATACGATGATCCCGGCAATGAAGTTTTCCAAAAACATTACCTGCCCTATGCCCTTGGTCACCGCGGGAATAATATCGACATGCCTTGCCTCCGGCATATCTCCTGCTTGTAACGGGATTATGTTAAATATGATGAGCAATGACATGACGATCCAGGTCGAGATAATAAACGGAGCGGTGTAAGGGGATACTTTCCATGTGCTCATTCCTTTTCTGATAATGGATGACAGGGCAGCGCCAAAAACGAGTGCAAGCACTGACACCAGGTTAAAACCAAAAACACAGATAATTGCCAGGCCAACCAGGATGCCGTTATAGCCGTAAAGACCTTGCTGGATGTCTTTGCGGTCGTATTTCAGCAATAATGCGGTAAACGTACCAACGAGAACGCCTATTATGGCGCCGATACCCATGAACCAGGAGCTATAGCCAATCGCTGCAAAAAATAAAATCCCTGTTGTAACATTATTGAGTAAGAATACCTGACTCATTCCTCTCAAGAGGATTTCAGCAAAAATTTTCATAGTTATCGTATTACCTTGCCACAATCCACATGCCTCTTTCCCTTAGTCGTGTTTCCCTTTGTTTCAGTCCTGTAAATTTTCCCATTGCTTTTGACTGGCGCTTCTATTATCCTGAATTTCCGCTTATAAAGCAAACTTACTTATGCCCAATAAAATCTTGGTTTTCATTTTTTTAAATCTTTGTGTCCTCGCGATAACCACGGTACGTACAGATACCTTGGCGGTCGAAGGTATGCAGGTCTCTGTCGAGGGTCAGCATTTTGATCCCAATAACTTCTTTGCCTTTGAAGGAACAGGATTTAAAAAAGATGTGGTTGATTTCAATAAAGGCTGGCTGGGGATCTTTATGGAAGATGTGGAAGGAAAGGGTGTCCTGGTAAAGGAGATTACCCAGGGATCACCCGCCGCCGCGGCTGGTTTAAAGGCAGGGGATATTATTACAAAGATTAATAATGAAGCGACCATCGGCAGGAATGAGCGCAATCTCATCCAGTTCAAGAAGACCATAGAAGCCATTGGCGCCGGAGGTATACCTGAACTCACGGTTCTCAGAGGCGATGCTGAAATGGTATTTAAACCGGTGCTTTTTAGAAAACTATTGAAGAATATAGCAGAACCAGATATCCCGCTTGTTTCATATGGCTGCTCAAAATATACCGGGACAAGCTTCATCGACTTTGCCAGGAAAAACGAAAAATACAAGGATATGCTTGATGCAACATTGCAGCGTATTGGTGAAGAAGCATATGCACGAGAAGGTTTCCAATCCAATGAGGAGCGCAATTCGTTTCGTTTGTCTTTGATAAATTATCTCATGCTGCACCCCTTTGATACCCCAAAAATTGGACAGGCCGTCATCGATACGTTTTGCAACAAAGATGTCTGTGCTCAAATAGGATTTGCGGCAGAATTGCTAGATATCAAATTAGATTTGCTCAACATCAAGCCTGAAACCTTCCCTTTGTCCCCTCCTTGCGAAGGCGGGGATGGCGGGGTGGTCAACAAATCTCCAAATATTCCGCCAGATACCGGGCAATCAACAAACAAAATGGGAGCAACTGACTTACAAGGGAAATTACAGGTTGTCATAGAGAGTTTACCATCCGGTGCTTTGCTGGTAGAAGAGGCATTCAGGGACTTATCAAAGGAAGAAGTTGATTTCTTATATCAAAACGCTCACAACGTTTGGCTACCCAACGAGAGGCTTGAACCTCAAGACCTTGCGAGGTTATTGGCCTTATCTCAAAAGGTTAATCTTGCAAAGCTGTTCGAGGCCGCATCGTTATTGCTGAGTAAACTTGTTCCTTTCTCTGATGAACAGGGAATAGCCGATCGGGAAAGGACTCATCCTGAAGCACAACAAACAAAGGTATCACCATTTCGTCTACCAGCATCCCTTCAAGGTGCAGATCAACAAGAAATTCCTGATGAGGTATCCATAAGATATAAACCATCGGAGAATGTCGCAGGGGGTGGAGGAACATCGCAAGACTTTGCCGGTGACATTTTGTTTGTCCAGGATACAAGCATTGGAAAAATCGTTGTGGGTGGGAGCGGCACATCCTATTATTATGCCGATGCGGCGGTGATCATTGACCTCGGCGGGAATGATTATTACTTTAATAATGCAGGTTCTTCCCGCAAAGAAATTCCGGTCTCTCTTTGCATCGACTTTTCTGGTGACGATGCTTACCAGACGAATACCTCATTTACCCAGGGCACCGGGAGATTTGGAATTGGACTCCTGATGGATTATCGGGGAAACGATCAGTATTCAAGCAAAGATTTTTCGCAGGGGGCGTGTCTTTTTGGAGTCGGATTGTTACTGGATAACAACGGCGATGATTTTTATAACGGCCGCGTCGTCAATCAGGGAGTGGGTTTCTTTGGCACAGGACTGCTGAGTGACACGAAGGGCAACGATGTTTATTTTAGCCGGCAGTTTGCCCAGGGTGTGGGGTTCACAAAGGGATTTGGTGCATTAAGAGATGCGGACGGAAATGATTATTACTTTGCCGGTGGAGTATATCCGGATTTCCGCGATCCGGAAAAATCCTATCAGTCCATGTCTCAGGGAATAGGGATGGGGATCAGGCCTGAAGAGACCATTGTTGGTGCATCAGGCGGGATTGGGATGCTTTTCGATCAAAAAGGCGCCGATACATACCGCGGAGACTATTTTTCTCAAGGCAGTGGATATTATTTTTCGCTTGGACTGTTGTATGACCGTGACGGCAACGATCGGTATTATGCGGGTCGCTACGCCCAGGGTGCCGGCATCCATTCTGCTATCGGATTGTTGAAGGATACATCGGGCGATGATACCTATGAATGCACCTTTGGTGTTTCCCAGGGGTGTGGACACGATACCGGTATCGGATTTCTGGTTGACGATTATGGGAATGACACGTACCGAAGTGAAACCACTTCGCAAGGCGTTGGCCTGGAAAAAGGCATTGGCGTCATGGCGGATTTTTTTGGAAATGACATTTATGATGCACACGACCATAGTCAGGGCGTTTCATCGCCTTCAAAGACAGAGGAAATCAGCGGTATGGGGATATTGATCGACAATCAGGGTGACCACGCTACCTTTCACGACACCATTGCTGAAAATCTGTTATTATACCGGCCCAATGGAGGGCTGGTGTTAAATAAGTGAGGCGATACTGCAAGGCGTCATTTGTAGGGATTCATAGTTATTTATGGTTATTTGCTGGATAGGTGATAAATGAGAATAGAAGATCTTGAAGTATATCGGATTGCAAGAGAAATAAACAAGTGTGGGTGGGATGTCTATACAAAAATAAAAAGTGAATATAGATTTGGGATTGGACAACAATTTATTAAAGCAGTTGATTCTATAGGAGCAAATATAGCTGAGGGATTTGGCAGATACCATTATTTAGATTCGGTAAAATTTTACTATAATGCAAGAGGGTCTCTTTGGGAGTCAAAATATTGGGTTGATTTACTCCATGAGAGGAATCTAATTCAAGAAGAGATATACGAACCTATAAGTGAAAAATTAGATGTGTTGGGGGTAAAGATAAACAATTTCATTTCTTCCATAAAATCAAGAGCCGCTAAAGATAAAAAATAACGTAACAATTTAGTTTTTTGAAAAATTCCAATAATTGTGATGTTTGCCGCGCAGTGTAGGGGCGAAGCATTTGCTACAATTGGCATACATGCATTCATACCCAAACTGGCAAATGCTTCGCCCCTACTTTTTCAAAAAACTAAATTGTTACAAGTAAACTTATAAGCTACTCGGTAATGTTAAGGATTTCCAAATATCAACGGAGCAAAGATTGGATTATAAAATGCTCTTTATGATATCTGCGCTCTTTATTGATAAAAAGTCAGTTAAGATAATGGATTACATTAAGAAATACGGGTCGTATCGATACTTCTAAACTGCACCTTTATGTCTTAACAAGAAATTTGACTTCTTACACAGGAAAACAGGGACAAGGAGGTGGACGAATGGTAAATTTATGGATGGATAAAGACGGAAGTATTGGATTGGAATCTCGCGGAGAACTCATGTATACAAAATCGATTTGTGCATCTATTGTTAAAAATTGTGCTGTGATTGAAGGAGTCTTCAACCATTGACAGATTTGACATGTTTCGGAGTGATGCTGTGATACATCCTCTAAAATTCCAATTTGAGGATCATGATTGTTTTGATGTTGTAATTGTTTTGTGTGACTACATTGCTTTCCGTTAAAAATACCCCCATGGAAACCTCCCACAGTTAGACATAAAAGAAAATAGGGGAAAAAAAGAGAGGCAAACAGGATATTCAATAAATTTTTATTTCTCATGCGATACTTTAGCGGTATGTTATAGGCCTAAAAAATTGGGTTTTTAAATCGTACTGAAAATCATGCTAATATTTTTTTATGGTAAGTCAATAAAAATCTTAACATAAAAATCTTATTTTTATTCTTTAAGATTTGTTGCTAATTCTGATTTTGTGTTTTAACTTGATCTGCTACTCTTTCAGTGTTCTTACACGCATCTTGCTCCGCTTGTAATTTCATACGTTAATATTCCTCCATCGTCCTTTTTTATATAAGATATAGATGGCAACAGCCCGCACAATCCAGTCTATTGCTGCCCCAAGCCATACCCCTGCCAATCCAAACTGTAAAGTAATACCTAATACATATGCCAAGGGGACATGGAGACATAAAGTACCGACAATGGCTATAATCATGGGACTCACCATATCGCCGGCGCCACGAAGACCGCCTGAATAGACCATATAGATCGCTAAAGCAGGCTGTTCGATAGCAGAAATCATGAGGCAGACGGTAGCCAACGAATGCACGTTAGCTTCTGGTTTAAATAACCCGACGATCTGTTCCGGCAATAGAAGAAAGATTACGGCAAAAAATCCCATCAATCCTAAGGCAAAATAGCAACAGCGTTTCATGCTGAGAAATGCCAGATTGATATTCTTTGATCCAAGACTCTGCCCCACCAAAGTGGCAGTTGATACGGCAAGAGCGAATCCAGGCATAAAGGAAATTGATTCAATCCGAAGCGCAATCTCGTGTGCCGCCAGTGACACGGTGCCAAGAATGGTAACAATTTTAGTAAAAAACAAAAATCCCATCTGTGTTAAGAAGGTATCAATGGCAGCCGGGATAGAGATGCGGATAATTCTCCGCATAGACTCAAGATGGAATCGAACCATCTGCTGTATCGATATGTTAATAACAGCCTCTTTTCCAAAGAGTTTTTTCACGAGCAGGCCGGTACCAATAAAATATGCAATTACCGTAGCATACCCTACCCCAGAAACACCTAATCTCGGAAACGGTCCAATGCCATAGATTAACAACCAATTAAACAGAATATTAATGATATTAACGACTAGGGTTACCTTCATAGGCGTCTTGGTATCACCTGCTCCACGGAGTATCCCGCTGCATGCAAGCATGATAAGCCGAAACACCATAAAACCGCTGACAATCTGGAGATAACCAACTCCAAGGTCTATAACTATTGGCTCTGCACTCATTACTACCAACAGTTTTCTCGCAAAAACAACTAAAAACGGTGAGACGGCAACGCCCAGCATAAGAGACAAAAGAATTGACTGCCCTGCTACTATCTGTGCTTTGCCCATTTCTTTTGCCCCAACATGTCGTGCGATAATACTTGCAGAGGCAATATTGAGGGAAGAGAAGACCATAGAGGCAACAAAATAAACAGTACCTGCCAGGCCCACTGCCGCTATAGACTCTGTTCCCAAACTAGCTATCATGATGGTATCTGAGACAAAAACACTCATATGAAAAATATTTTCAATAACTAATGGAATACTTAACTTGAAAATATTTTTGTTCAGATTATTTTCTGTTAGCTCGAGCATACGTATAACGATATTCGTTATTTTGGGGAAGTAGAGCGGGTGTATTATAAAAAACAAAGATAAAAAACCAAATACAAAATAATAAATTTAGGTTCATTCGTAAAAAAGTTGAATTAGTACTACCGATAATCTGAAATCCCTTATTATTACAGGTAAAAACAAAGACTATAATAGTAAGTACCGTTTGAGACAAGGACTATGAGGATTAGCGAGTTTCTGGAACCATTTATAATATAGCGAAAAGGCACAAACTATACCTTAATTCCTTTGTCCGTACGGCAAAGACAGAATAACAGAAAATAAGTGCCCTCATAATAAAGAGTTATGATTTGTTGACAACGTCTATCAACTAAAATACGAAAGACACTAAATTTATTATAGTATTACCCTGTAAAAACTTCTTTTTTTTCAGCGTTGTCCGGTTAGGAAATTGCGTAAAACTGGTATCAGAAAAAAAATAAG
>CAZBCT010000109.1:0-10405 GCA_964490485.1 uncultured Candidatus Brocadia sp.
GCTATAATCATGACATCCTTTCAGGATTTGGAAATTGCAAAGACATGTTTTGAATTTGCCTCTCTCTGTATATTCGTCCTGGTACAGCCAACAAAACAAGGCTTTCTATTGAGATTTTTTAAAAAACTAAATTGTTACGGAATATCCAATATAAGATTTTTATGCGACATTCTCAAGATAATTCTAGAACACCGTTTAATTGCAATGATATCGTCAAAAGGAGATATTTATCTTATGATTACGAAAAAGTATTGAGGGCAGAAGTGTAAGTATATTACAATACGGCTTGGGTAACTTGAGGATTCTTTCCCGTTATCATACTTACCCTCATACGGTATGTGGTACTTGTAGCTGGAATAAAAAAGTCGGGAAACATGGACAATATAAAGGCCGAGAGAAAACTCAATGTTTTGTAACAATTTAGTTTTTTGAAAAATTCCAATAATAGAAAGGGTAGGGACGAAGCATTTGCTATAATTGGCATAGATGTGTTCATACCCACGTGGCAAATGCTTCGCCCCTACTTTTTCAAAAAACTAAATTGTTACAATGTTTTTAACATTCTGGGTATTTCTGTGCATTATAGCGGGAATTCTCTTAGAGTATTACCGTGTAAAATCTTTCTTTTTTGAAAAATTTTTACACCCCCATTCCACCCTCTCTCCCCCCAGCCAGAGAGGATAAAAGGGAACGGCGAGGAATTGATTGCGGCTTTGCTGCGCTATGAATATCAAGGTGGATGATTTCCATATCTCTTTGAAAGTTATCTAAAATTATGTTAGAGATAAGATTGAAATTGCTATGTTTCAAGTTTTGTCAACTCTCGTTTACCCTACGAAGGAGATACATGAGATGAAAAATTTTCTGAGAACGGCTACACTGGTAATTATGGTGATTTTTGGGGTGCAGCGCCTGCAGGCAGGTATCCTTGAAGATGTGATGGAAGGTAAGGCCGCAGTTGTTGACCTGACCTATCCCCTGAATGAAAAGAATCCTTACTGGCCAGTGGGAAACTATGCCCCATTCCGGTATGAGGTCATTGCGAATATAAAAAAGGACATGGTATTTTCCGGCAGGTACAGTACCCCTGAGCACCTGGGAACTCATCTTGATGCCCCCAACCATTTTGAACTGAATCAGCCTTCGGTAGATCAAATTCCTTTTGAACAATTGATTGGACCAGCGGTTCTGATTGACATAACCGAAAAGGCATGGCAGGACTCAGACTATGTGCTCTCGTTGTCCGATATTGAACAGTGGGAAAAAGTGCACGGGCAGATACCCGACGGGTCGGTGGTATTATTACATACCGGTTGGAGTAAGCGGTGGCATAATTTTGAGGAGTATAAAAACAAAGACATGCACGGATGCATGCATTTTCCCGGATATTCGAAGGAGGCCGCCGTCTTCCTGATAGAAAAAAGAAATGTTAAGGGTATTGGCATTGATACCCTGAGTGGTGATTGCGGAAACTGTTCAGCCTTCCAGGTGCATCATGTGATAAATCGCGCGGGAAAATTCATCCTTGAAAATGTGGCAAATCTTGATAAGTTGCCGACCAGAGGATTTACCCTTGTGGTGGCGCCCATTAAGATCGAAGGAGGGTCCGGAGGGCAGTGCCGTATCTGGGCCTTAGTGCCAAAGTAAGCAAATATATTCAGGTACTGGCGGCGAAATAAGGTGTATTGCATTACCTTGTAAAATCTACTCTTTTTAGAAAGTTTTTTACGACCCCCTTTGCCGCAGAGATAGGTCAACCGTCCCGGTTGACATCATAATGACAAGCTGGGACGCATGTCCTACCGATAAGGGGATTGGCTGCGACGTGGCTGTGCTGAGAATTTTTTCTGTAAAATGAGCTGAATCTATGGTACATATTGATCTGAACGTTGATTCAGGATTTCTCCGGGAGTTAATAAAAGGCATATGAAAACCATACGTGTTAATTTATCTTCAAATAGTTACAATATCTCAATAGACAAGAGTCTCCTCCCGGAAATTGGGGATATCCTGGTGCAAGAGAAGAGCCCCTGCAAGACGCTTCTGATAACGGACAAAAACATCGAAAGGGTGTACGGCGGTATTGTCTCTGAAAGTCTTTCACGAAAAAAGTTTGATGTCCGCCTTGTCGCGTTAAAACCGGGTGAAGAGCAGAAGACCCTGGATACCGCTTTGATGCTTTATGATGCATGCTTTGATCATAAGCTGGATAGAAATTCCCTCATTGTTGCGTTAGGCGGCGGTGTCGTAGGCGACATCAGTGGTTTTATTGCTGCAACCTTCATGCGGGGTATTCCGTTTATCCAGATACCCACGACACTCCTTGCCCAGGTCGACAGCAGTATCGGTGGCAAGGTGGCAGTGAACCATCCACGGGGGAAAAATATGATTGGAAGTTTTTATCAGCCCAGGGCGGTGTTTATTGATACGGACACCCTCTCAACCTTGCCGGCTGTTGAACTGATAGCAGGACTGGTGGAGGTCATCAAATATGGCGTCATTCGGGATGCTGAGTTGTTTGCCTTTATAGAAAACTCCCTGTATGAAATATTACAATTGAATCACAACGCCCTCATGAACATTATTGCCACCTCATGCAGAATCAAGGCAAACGTTGTGGAAGAGGATGAGAGGGAAACGCACCTGCGGGCTATATTAAACTATGGGCATACCATAGGGCATGCCATTGAGACCGTAACCAATTACACGAGATACCGGCATGGGGAAGCAGTTGCTATGGGGATGCTGTATGCAACCTGGATTGCCCTTGAAATGGGATTAACCGATACTCCGGTGCTGGAACGGCAACTTTCTTTAATCAGGAGATTGGGATTGCCGCTTCATACCGGATTAAAAGCGGAAGATATTGTAAGAGCCCTCTACACCGACAAAAAGGTTATTTCCGGCAGACTCCGGTTTATCCTTCCGACGAAAATTGGAGAGGTCATTATATCTGATCAGGTGACTGAGGAAATTTTATACCGCGTATTAAACAAACCCCTTTAGCGAACAGCAGATTGTCTGGCTATATCGTATTGCAACTTTTGATAACAATTTAGTTTTTTGAAAAAATACCGTGAAAAACTCCGTTAGGAGCGATATGTTTATAGACAAACCATTATGCCACAAACAAGCTCCATCGGAGCGGCATGTTGTTCTCTGTTTCATATGCCGCTCCGATGGAGCTAAGGTTTTAGATAGCACATTTTTCTATAAACATTTCACCCCTACGGGGCTATTTTTCAAAAAACTAAAGTGGTACCTTTTTTGTAATTTTACCTCCCCTTTATCCCCTCCTTCGCGAAGCGGGGATCGAGGGATGATTTTCCTGGTTGTGGCTATACCATGCTGCAATATCCGCGTTTTATCTTTGAGAGGAAATAAACCGTGACAGAATTTGAAGCCCTCTTGCGTCTGAATATGACAAAGGGAATTGGGATACGGACGTATAAAACACTCCTGGAAAGATTCGGTTCTTCAGAGGCGATCCTGGAAGCCTCCATGGCGGAATTAGAGGCAGTGCCTGGCATTGGCCCTAAGCTCGCAAACGCCGTTGTTGAGGAATCGAAAACTATCGATATCGGAGCCGAAATTGACTTGGCCAGGGAGAAGGAAGTTCAAATCCTGCCATACACCAGCGAGCAATATCCGAAACATCTCAAAACCATCTATGACCCGCCGCTCGTCCTCTATGTCAGGGGCAACATCCTCGAAACCGACATCATTGCCCTTGCTATTGTAGGAGCGAGGCGTTGTACCTATTATGGGTTATCGCAGGCGGAACGTTTTGCCCGGCTCCTTGCGCAAAAGGGGCTTTGCATTGTCAGCGGCATGGCACGCGGTATAGACGCTGCTGCACACCGGGGCGCCATGAGCTCAAAGGGACGTACCATTGCGGTGCTCGGCTGCGGACTGGGAGTCATTTATCCCCGGGAAAATATTGAGCTGGCAGAACAGATCGTTCAACACGGCGCTCTTGTATCTGAATTTCCCATGAAGACCCCGCCCGATTTTCGTAATTTTCCACCGAGAAACCGCCTGATCAGCGGTTTGTCCCTGGGGGTGCTGGTGGTCGAATCGTCATTGAAAAGCGGTTCTCTGATAACGGCACAGTGGGCGCTTGAACAAGGGAAAGAGGTCTTTGCCATTCCGGGCAATATTGACAATATTTACAGTCGCGGCACACACAAATTGATTAAGGAAGGAGCCAAGCTCGTTGAGGAGATTTCCGATATCATTCAGGAGTTAGGGCCGCTTGCGGAAACCCTGAGTGACGGCGAAGCATCTTTGGCAAACGACCCAAGGGGTCTGGTGCTTAACTCCCAGGAAAAAAAGATCTTTTCACTCCTGTCCAGCAGCCCAAAAGACATCGATGAAATTATCCGTATTACCAACCTTCCCACCTCCGTTGTAACCAGCACCTTACTTATTCTAGAAATAAAGAAGTTGGCAAAACAACTCTCGGGCAAAAGGTTTGTTAAGGCATGAGAATGGCGTAACTATAATAAACGTAAAAAGAAAATTGCCATTGCGAGCACATTCGCTTTACTCAGTGTAAACTCCGCAAAGCCGGAGTTGCGAATCCAAGCAAAGCAAACCCGTGAAATTCCTCGCTTTGCCCGGAATGACAGTCATCGGAAGATTGCTTCAGGCTATCGCCCTCGCAGATGACACCTGTATGATTAGTATCCATCGATGTTAATAATACTGCTACTTTCTTCCGCTATAAATTTCGTACTTGTGAAAAAGCCTTTCTTGACACCATGAGGCGGCCTATCGCAACACTTGTCTGTCTTTTATCCGACATCCACCTTTCTCACTCATATGCTACTTGCATTCCCTTACTGTATGTGCTACACTCTTTTCCACTATGTGGTTTCTTTTTAACGGTTCTCCCACTAAGCAGCTATCTTTCCTATCCGCTATTGATGAAAGGATGCTATCGTTATCCCTGTGACAGAATTAGGGCCGGTTAGAGACTTAGTGTTAAAAAAAGCAGGTATTTCCCTCGCATCTGTTGCTTGAATAGAGAAAAAAAACGATGTTCATAAAAGATCAGAGTTTTGATTCCAAAAAGATAGACGACCATTATATCATTGAGGCGTACATCCCCGAAGAACACAATTTGAAGGTTTCTGGAGAAGGCCTTCAGTTGACAAACCGAAATGAACTAAGACATCCTGTTGGCGTTGTTGCTGCCAGGTCCCTACGGTATTTCGGTACCAATGGCGAAGATTTTAATATCTTTCGTATACGGGATATGGTCGTCTGGCGCCTCAGACATATCTATAACAGCTTCAACTGGTGGAACGCCTATGTGGTAAATGCAGAGGGTGAACGGAAATATATGCCCATGTTATATATTGGGGAAAAATTCGGCACCGTGACAGGAAATGTAGGTGAAGCAGATATTGTACCAAGCGCATTTGAAAATGACCGGTGTATTGTCAACAAGGAATGCAGAGGAGGTGCAATATTTGCCGTTGGCTACAGTGAACGAGGAGGATTGTTTAATTCTCCTGACATGTATGGGGCCAAGACAATTGTTGGAAACAAGCATAAAGGCGCCGGCGTCAGTGTGGTTCACGGTATTACAAAGAATTTACGATTAATGGCAGAACATACCCTAAAAACCAAAGGTAAGCAGATTTCTCCCCAGACTATTCGCGATGAGATCAAGGAGATGAAAGTTGTTATCCTGAACAGGCCAAGACATGAAAAGCTCATTAAAACGATTAAAGAACTCGGGGCGCAATTAATTCTCGTTCAGGATGATGATCTTACGCCTACCCTTGCCGTAGTAAGGGGGGAAATTGACCTGATTACGGGTGTAGGCGGAATTCCTGAAGCAATCCTAAGTGCCATTATTATTGAAAAACTGGGTGGTGAAATGCGCTTGAGAATTTTACCCGCTGATGTGGTACTGGATGAAAAATTATTAGGGAAACTTGAGAATTGGAGTCTCTTCAAGAAAAACGAAATAGATATATTAAAGAATTTTAAAATTGTAAGACCCGGCACTGAAAAAAATGATGAAAATCCGTGGAATAAGGTTTGGACCTCGAAGGATTTGTCCAAAGGTACGGATATGGTTTTTACGGCCAGTGTCATTAAAAAAACCCCATGGATACAATTTCCTGACGGGAAAGAGGTCCCTGGAGTAAAACTTGACTCTGACACGGGAGAAGTAACGGTGTATGTGGTTCGTATTGTCAGTAATAACCTTGAAATTATTCCCATCATTTATACAACAGGGATTAGTGAATGCATAAAGCGGTATAATGAGATGGAAAAATCTCACGCAAGAATTGATGGTAATCTGCTCATTCAATTGGGAGAGTCGTATGCAGAGTTCGGTAATTTTCAAAAGGCAAAAGAATGCATACAAAAGGCAAGGTCCTTTGATAATCTCCACGAGGATTTCGTTCAGAAATGCGATTCTCTGTACGAATATATTGAAGGACTGGATGATCTTACCAACAAACCTTTTCAAATACCGGAGACTTTGGTAGAACACTTCAAAAAGGTGTGTCATTTAGGCAGAAAGGATGATATATGGCTGAAATCCAAGATAATGATTAAAAGATTTTTTGAGTATCTTGGAGACAAGCATTATCACGACCGTCACTATGACGCAGCTCTTGCCTGTTACCGGCAGGCCTTACAATACAGCCCGCAGTTGAATCTTTACCGGAAGGTAAACACGATCCAAATGAAAGATATTCTGGAAGAATATTTCCATCTGACTGACAAAATATACAGAGAATACCATTACAAGGAATCCAGAGATTTGGAAAAATATAAACTCGAAACCGCATTAAATGTTTTTTATAAGAATGAGGAGCAGGTAAAGTCGTCGTGCAGAGAACCCTGGCTTATCTTTTTCAGGAGGTCGGTATTACATGGGAAAAAGCCTTCCTATAAACTAGCCATTCTCATCAAACTATTACGGTTATATAAGAAGCTGAATACCGCAGGTAATGGCGAGCTTTCTCTCTTCCTGAATAGAGAATTTGGCATGATGGACGACGAAGTAGGCGCTATTCTCAACTACAAGAGGGTACATGAGAAATTCCATTCTGTAGGCGAACTTTATCGTGTAAAGGGATTGAGTTTGGAGGGTCTGTCGAAATTGCTTCTCCCGCGGGTAACCGTAGAGAGCCAAAATGAGCTGGAAGATGCTGATATTCCGCTGAGTATCAGCCTTGTTGAGGTAATGGAAAAAAGGTACAAAAACATGCTGGATGAACTGAAAGAAGGCTATCGGAAAGATGCACAGGAACATTCATATGCAATGGCGGAGGCGTATCATTATGTGGGCCTGGCGCTTTACGATGTTGGTGACGACGAGGGCGTAAAAATATATTATGAAAAGGCGCTCGTAAAATTTCAGGAGATCATAGAGAAATTTGAAGGAATAACTCCAGTTAACGCGCAATATCGTATTGGTAACCTTTACGAAGAATTGGCCTTGCTCTACGAAAAAGAGCAGACAGAATATTCCAAAAAGGCGATTGACGCCTATACGCGTATCAGCGATGAACAGCAATCGGCAAAATTATTTGGTTCGATACGCGGGTTGGTTTCAATCAGAATAGAACAAGCTAAGGATAGAGCGGAATATTTGAAAAGAGAATTGTTATAGGTAATGGCCGGCGTTTGATTTTCACACAAGACCCTCAAATCCCTCACAAACCTTCCATTATGGGCAGCAAAATACTTCTTTTTTCCTGTATGTTGTCAAAAAAACCCTTTTAGAATCTGGGCTTTTGTCTTACTTCCTATTTCTTTGCTGCTCCATGTATGATCTATTCTAACGGCAGTTTTGTTGCCATTGACTTTGAGACTGCAGACTATGGGCCTGACAGCGCCTGTTCAGTTGGACTGGTCAGGGTATTAGACAACCAGATAGTCAGACGGGCACACTACCTCATTCGTCCACCGCGTCGTAGATTTGCATTTACCTATCTGCATGGTATATCATGGGAACACGTCTCAGGTGAACCAACATTCCGCGAACTGTGGCCGCGTCTTGCCGTCGAGCTTGAGGGCGCCGCATTTATAGCAGCACATAATGCGTCCTTTGATCGGTCAGTCTTGATGGTGTGTTGTCATGCAGCGGAATTATCACCACCGGCAATCCCTTTCCAATGTACGGTACGCCTTGCCCGCAAGGTATGGAACCTCCGCCCCGCAAATTTGCCCAGTGTCTGTACGTTTCTTGGGATTCCTTTGAAACACCATGATGCCGCCTCCGATTCAGAGGCCTGTGCCAGGATTGTAATTGAAGCAAGACTGCGGAGGCATTCCTGACGGATCCAGTTTCTTAAGGCTGGTTCACTCTTGCAGATTGAACCGAAACGTTTTTAGACTTCAACAGCGTAAAACTGCCAGGGCTTTGAACACTCCAAAAGCCTTGGTTCAGGCTACAAGCCTGAACCAGCCGGTAGATAAAGTCGAAGTAAAAACAGGAGGCACTGATTCATTCCATTAAAAATGCATCTCCCTGATAAAAACACTTTCGAATTCAGGGATTTGGGAAAGTTCCACCACCTGAGCAGTTCTGGCAATTTGAACTGCATCATTCATCAGTTTCTTATTTAAGAGCATCCTTACCGCACCCTCCAGACTGGAATTGCCTACAAAAGAAATCTTTGCATTTTTTGTTTCAGGAAGAAGACCAATACCAAAGATGCTCTTTTCGTTCAGATGATAACCAAATCCCCCTGCAATGATAATTGTCTTCAGTTCTTCTGTTTTGATGCTACATCGGGCAAGTAAAATTTCAACCCCTGCCCTGATGGCAGCCTTTGCCAGTTGAACCTGTCGGATATCTTCCTGAGATATTGACACCGTATCGGTCAAACGGAAATGCCGTTTCCCATTTTTTTCAAAGAGATTCTTTTTATACTTTTGTAAAAGCTTTTCATTTGTACCACGATCCTTACACCCCCCTTCACCCCCCTTGATAGGGGGGATTACCTTGGAACTTGATAGGAGGGATTTTGAAGGGGAGGTTGATAGGGAGTGTTCGTTTGCTGGATTGCCGCCTGGTAGGAAGGGTGTGGTTGCAGTTTGCTGTGCTGTGGTATTTTTATTATCAGGGGACTGCAAACGTCCCCTGGCGTTTACCATGCCCGACCTGACGAGTTCCGAAACCAAATCCAAAAGCCCGCTCCCGCAGATACCTCCTGGCTGACCGCCACCGATAACCTCCCATGATATTTCTTCATCAAATCCGACGTGCTCAATCGCACCTTCACCCGCCCGCATACCCGAGCTTATGGTCATCCCCTCAAAGCAGGGGCCTGCCGCCGTGGACGATGCAACGATGGTGTCATTCAGGATAAGGGCAATCTCACCGTTGGTGCCAATGTCGAGGAAAAGGGCCGGCGTTTCCAGGGATTTTATGTCAATGGCCAAAAGTCCGGATACAATATCGCCTCCCACATAGGCGGAAATGCACGGGAAGGTTATTGCCGGGGCATTTACAGCAATATCAAGAGAGAGTTCCTGTGCTTTCATAGTAGCGACATCCAAGGTTTCAGCTTGATAGGGATACTCACCAATGCCCTTTATTTCCTTGTTTAAGAAGATATGCTGCATTGTCGTATTGCCGGCTCCTATAATTTGATAGATATGCTCAGGTTTCACATCTCTTTCTGAAGATAAAACCTGTATCAAAAAATGAACGGCAGAGATAAGTTCCCGGTGCATGCTGTGAAGACCGTCCTGTTGAGCGGCAGCGTACTTTATCCGTGACATGACATCATGACCGTAATGTACCAGTGGATTCAGTGATGAGGAACTTCCCAGAATTTCGCCATTCCTAAGGTCAACCAGCGATGCCACCAGCGTAGTAGTTCCGATATCTAAGGCAATTCCATAAATATGATTCGTCGTATCTCCATTTTCCCGCAAAAGCAGATCACCGGTATCATACACCCCTGTGAAACAAAGGCTATGTTTGTCATACATCAGTTCTTTCTTTATAGAAGGATCGATACGACAGGTTCTGTTGCCTGCTGCATGAAAACCTTCAATAATCTTCAGCGATTCCTTTTCATGTTGACGGCAGATGACCTCAAGTTCCGTTTCTACCAGAGTCTTGCAGGCGAGAACCGTGTGCAGGATTCCTTCTTTCCGTATCTGCACCAAATCTCTTCCGCAGGCGCCTGTACCACCGCATGGACCCTCGATATCAACACCAAGGCTCCTTGCCGCCTCTAAAATACTGATTCCTTTTCGCACCTCCCCGCTCGCTCGCGAAGGATAAAAGGTTATTTTCACCTTCATTATTGAATACCTGCCTTTGCTGTTTCCGTCATGGCCTTTATATGTCTGACAGGCGTCTTGGCGCTGAGGCCACAGGCTGGTGCAAGGATATCGACACCGGAACTTAACA
>CAZBCT010000110.1:0-10298 GCA_964490485.1 uncultured Candidatus Brocadia sp.
AGCACATTTTTCTATAAACATTTCACCCCTACGGGGCTATTTTTCAAAAAACTAACGTGTTACAACATTTGATTGTCTCGGCTATAATAACGGGAATACCGCTGTGGTCTGTCGACAAGAAACTCAACGAGATTTCTTTAAAACTGGGGATTGGGTACCATCAATAGTTTACCATGGAAATCCTTATTAACCTTATCGCTCTCATTGCGAGCCTCGGCGTATTGGTTGTCTTAGGTGAGAAACTTATTCATGCCGCGCTGAGACTTGCTAAAGCCTTTGGTGTTTCACCGGCAGTCATAGGGCTTACCGTCCTTGCCTACGGGACATCGCTTCCGGAATTTGTTGTATCATCCATTGCCGCTGTCAAACAATACAGCGATTTATCCGTTTCCAATGTCGTTGGCTCGAATATTTACAATATTGCGTTTATCCTCGGGGTAACAAGTATCATAAGTTCTCTCTCTGTAAAAGAGCGTGTCTTCGCAAAAAGGGATGGGTTGGTAATGGTGTTCGCCGCCGCTATCTTATGCCTTTTTGCTTATCTTGGAAAGATAGGAAGGCTTGCAGGCATAGCAATGGCAGTGTCTATTGCGTGCTATACGTACATCATAATACGATACGACAAGGTTCACGGCAAAGTAGCGCCCGATAAAAATTTATCGAAGATCAAAGAGACTGTCGTCGTTGCCCTTTTACTTGTCGGAGTCCTTATCTGCGGAAACTTTACGGTGGATTATGCGATAAAGCTGGCGCGCTCTGCCGGGGTTGCCGAGTGGCTCATCGGGGCAACCATTGTGGCAGCAGGCACTTCATTGCCGGAAACGGTTGTTTCAATTATTGCGGCAAGGAAGGGAGAATATGCAATGTCAATCGGGAATATTGTGGGGTCAAATATATTCAATATCCTCTGGATTCTTGGTTTTGCATCCATCCTGCACCCATTAACGATAGGTTTTTATAAGATTTATCCAGACCTCATCTTTCTCGTTGTGATAACTCTGCTCTTTTATGCAGGCCTTCTTAAAGGACGACTGACAAAGGGAGAGGGGATGCTGTATATTGCGCTCTATATCGGCTATATTTATTATCTGCTGTAATTGTTCCGCATTTCAAACTAACGGTAGCGGCAAGGCCTTTCTGCTCAACCTGGCGTGCCCTTGCCACTAAGCGGATGATTACTTTATCTCTTCGATGTCTGAATACGTTTTTGCCTGGTCTGCACAATGGGGACAGGCATCAGAATGGTTCCGTGGCTGAAGCCAACAATGTCCGGCATGTTCGCATTGGCACATTTTCAATTCATTCCGTTTGAGCTGGTTAGGCCAGGACTTAAAAAATGGCAAGAGGGCATCGCTTATTGATGCAAATGCCTTTTGGGCATCCTGAATGTTCTTTGCCTTTTCAAGATCCTCTGCACCTGCAAGCACGTGTTCCATCATATGCCGGCCAGCGCCGTTTGGTTCGGTTCGAATAGCCTGTCTGGCAGCGTCTGACAATTTTTTGGCTAAACCGGCAATACCGCTCGCGTCTTTCTTTACCAAATGATAATAAACCTCCTGGTAGACAGACAGGATTGACTGAAGATGAACAACCGTCTTCTTCCCGATGGTAATTGCCGTTTCATGGGAATGCCCCTCATGGGCAAAGGCAGTATGCCCGTAAACGAAACAACAACAAAACAACAAGGTTACCATGCATCTTTTGAAATACCTATTTTCAAACATCGTTACCTCCTTTTTCATTTGCTGGTAAATAATTTCAAACCGTCATTTCACAATTTTTATTACCGGGATCTATCAGGCACACACACCCCGTGCCCCTCTCAAGAGGGGAATAACGAACCCTTATTGAGATGCGTCATGCACCTGCGACCAGAAGACTCTTGCTCAAAAGGAAGAAAAAAAGTCCCCTCCCGGGAGGGGATGCAGGGGTGGGTTCTCTTTCCGTTTACCTAAAAAGGTCACCGAAGTCTTGATTTAAAAAGAGATTGAGCAAGTAACTACCGCCCGATACTCTTCCAGACCCTCAGCGCCTTGTTGCTCGGATTCGTTGTTCAGGTCTTCCCAAGTAGGCAATTTTATCAGCATTCCGATGCTGACGTGTTTGCCAAACGTTGCCCTCAAACCCGGAGAAAGATAAAGAATCGTCCCCCCTGTCGCATCATCTGTTTTGTTCTCTTCATCCTGATCTTTTGTAAGATGGAGCAAGTTCGATTCTGCGATAATATCAAGCCGGGAGAGAAATCTGTTCTTTTTCTCGTAGATTTCGTAACCGCCTGCTACGTTGAAACGAATTTCATTGCCTGGCTTGCCATCGTTGTGCTCAGTAAATGCCGTAAGCGACGTATCCCCGGTCAGGGTAAAATGCGGCAAGAGCATCTTCGATGCGACAAAGCCGAACATAAACGTGGGGGCATCAAAACCCGGTTGCATACCCATATCAAAGATATTCCCCTTATTATCACGATTTGATGTTTCACCGGTTGGCACCGTAAACCCTGCCTGCATGGCCATCTTTAAGTCATCCGCACTGTGTTCTGCGCCATATGAGTCTTCCGGGCCGTAACCATATAACCCACGAATACCATCCCTTTCGCCATACTTAAAACCGTACTGGAATATAAACTCCAAATCTCCCAGACCACTAGAAGTCCCCAGACTATCCTGTTCCTTTATCGCCACTGGTAATATGGCATAGACACTGAGTGCGTCAGTAAAGCCGTACCCGACAAGGGTATTGAAGAAGGTAAAGGTGTCAATATTTTCCGGTTCCGCATGGCCCTTGTGTTCAAAAGGCACGTATTCAAACTTTTCGTAGAGCAAATAATTCCCTTTCCCCAGGGCCAAGGGAGAAGCCGTTTCGATGGGAGCTCCGGGCCCAAACGCTGTAGAAACGCCTCCGTGATGGGCAAAACTGCTCCTAATACTGAGTACCATAATACTTACTACTATCAAGCCCACCATACAATACCTGATTTTCTTTCCAGCTAACATTGCTACCTCCATGATTTATAATTAATCTGCCGTCGGCAACTTTGCTGGTTCAATCGTCCCCGATTGAACCGAAACATTTGGTATAATTCCATCTCACAGCATAAGATCAAGCCTTAGAGTTACCGTTCAAACACCTGGTTCAATCTGCAAGATTGAACCAGCCTCCGGAATATACGATTACTGCAAAGATAGTAACAATTAGTTTTTTGAAAAACTCCAATAATGGCGATGTTTGCCACGCAGTGTAGGTGCGAAGTATTTGCTATAATTGACATACCTGTGTTCCCACCCAAACCAGCAAATGCTTCGCCCCTATTTTTTCAAAAAACTAAATTGTTACCAAAGATAAAAGTTGTCACTACGAGCACATTCGCTTTGCTCAGTGTAAACTCCGTGAAGCAATCCAAACCGTAGAAATTGCTTCGGGCTATCACCCTCGCAATGACACGTGCATGGATACTTATTTATTGCGTTTACTATAGTTTCCTCCTTACCCGCAATGACAGCGATCAAATCCTTCACTCTGCATAAGGGCATTGAAAGACGCCACCCAAGGATAAAGTATTATATTTATAATAATCGTGCTACTGTAGCTTTAAAATTTTTTATCTTCTTATCGCCTCCATTCCATATTGTTGTAATGCATCTTCATCATAGACCAGTTCATTGGTGGGTTTATCCGCAACAATCTTCCCCTTATTCATCAGCACACATCGTTGTGTAACTTCAGCAATGAAATATAAATCATGGGAGGCCACCATCATGGCTATCGGTAAACCCTTCAGATAGGTAATCAACCTGCGCCGGTTTCTGTGATCGAGGTCATTTGCCGGTTCGTCAAGAATTAAAAGCTGAGGTTCCATAGCCATTGCAGCCGCCAGGGCAACACTCCGTTTCTGCCCGCCCGATAAGTGATGCGGTGGCCGATGGCTGAACTCCTTCAGGTCGAAATATGCCAGCCACTTCTCCACGGTTTCATGAATCTTTTGTTTTGGCCAACCTAAATTCCTCGGGCCAAAGGCGATTTCATCCCCGACAGAAGAACAGAAGAGCTGATCGTTGACCTGTTGAAACGTCAGTGCTACATGCCGTCTGACTTCATGAATGTTTTTATGTTCAGCAAGAGGTCTGTCTAAGACTTCGATACACCCTGAATGGGGTTTCAGCAAACCATTCAAATGCCAGAAGAAGGTGGTTTTGCCTGCCCCGCTTGGTCCAATCACGCCCACTTTTTCGTGTTGATGAACGGACAACGACAGGTCAGATAACACCCATGCTTCATTTTGATACCCGAAGGATAGATTCCGGGCGCGGACAATGCAGGACATCAGAAAAAACTCCAAACCAGACAATACTTGCAAAGAGAAACAGGAAAATCAAACTGCCATAGGGGAATGCAGCAACATTGTCATCTTCAACAAGGAGCGGATATATGCCGCTAAATCCACGGGATTGCATGGCCCGTTCAACATTCTCAGCCTGCTCAAAACTTGATATCAACAGACAGCCAATGCCTCCGGCAAGATTGTAAAGATGTAAAGGATGCACACCGCTTTTCGCCCCACGGGAGGCCTGAGCAGCAAGCATCATCTTTAGCCGTTCTGACAAGATAGGTAAAAATCGCGCAGTAAATGCTACTATGTGTATCAAAACCGTTGGTACGCTAAGTTTTTCAAGGGTTAACAAGATCTGCTCAAAACCAACCCAGGTTATCCAGAGCACAACCCATAACCACATTACTAACATCTTTGTTATCAGGACGGGGGCAAGGGAACGCCCCTCCTCTGTCCACAGGAGGGTCGCACCCGTTAGGATGAAAAAGATTAATATCCCTTTACAACGCCATACGGTAACAAACGTCCGTCTCACTCCCGATACAGCAATCAAATTGATAATTAACAAATACAAGAGCAAATAAGAAAGATTATCAACCAGGCCGATCCCGATCAGAACTAATAAAATAAGTACCGTTCCTAAGCGATTTGAAGGGGGAGGCATACTCATGTTGGGTTGCCGATTTGGGATTTCGGATTTAAAAATCGTTTTAAAATAAAACCTCCTCCGCAAAGGACAGCAATTCCCAGGGTAACCCGGACACTGAAACGATCAAAAAACCCTTTAGATGTCCCACGTACAACCTCTTGCCATGCCAGCCTGGTAAGATGACCGCCCGGCGCCTCGACAATGACAAATTTAGGCTCTTCTTCAAAATTTTCCGGGAGCGCCCACATGCCTTTCTCATCCATGGTATCTCTTACGATAACAATACCGTCATCATTCACAACGGTAACCACAGCGCCGGAGGCAGGGGAATGATCGCTAAAATGAGCAAATAATTTTCCATCATGCGAAGTGAGATATAATCCATGCGCACGTGCAACCGAAGGAACTAGAGAAATAATGAACAAAAGATAAAAACACCATTTTTTCACGGTCAGACTCCAAGCATGGATGGTTTCACTTTTTGAAGAAAATGCACCAGCCAAAAACTGATGACACCTTCTACCAATGCGACAGGAATATGTCCCAGAAATACTAATTTAGCGAGAGGCATAAGGGCCGTACTCGTAGTAGACAGTGTTGTGTAAAGCAAGATAGCTGATATCACGATTGTTCCTCCGCCGACAAAAGACCCCACCCACGGCCGTCTTTTGGGAGAAACCTGTTTTATCCAATGACGTCCCAGCGCCCCCATTATGGCGCCCGGCAATGCCATGACGGAAACATTGACTCCTAAAACTATCAGGCCACCAAAACCAATGAAGAGCGCCTGTAATAATAGCCCCACCGTTATTACCGTTAAAGCACCCCAGCCGAGTAACAGCCCTGCTATGCCACTGAGCACGAGATGCATGCTGAATGGACCGATAGGCACATGGATCGTTGATCCGGCAAAAAAAGCTGCTGCAACCACCCCGTAAGTTCCTGTCTGAGTCGTCTGCAAGCGACGAACTGATATTGCCAGGGCAGGCAATGCGATTGCCCAGCCTATTCCGATAACGACTGGAGAAAGGACTCCGTCACTGATATGCATAAAAATTTCTTTATGAAAATTATACAAATATAAAAAACGTGCTATCGATTGCGAAAAAAAATATGAAACCTTACATTATTTCTACCCCTGTTGTTGTCATGGAAACCCCCCCATGTTTTACTCCTTTTGCAGATTTTAACTTTCCATAGAGCGCTTCTATTTCTCTTGGTTTTCCTTTTACCACAATGATTTCAAGACAGTTGTCATGGTCTAAGTGGATGTGTTGGGTAGAGAGGATCGTATCATGACAATCATGCTGAATATCAATGAGGAGATTCGTCAATTCCCGTTTGTGATGATTGTATACAATCGTTATTGAGCCGGTAACCTCTTTGTTCTCCTGCCATTCCTTTTTTACCAGATCATCCCGAATCAGGTCGCGTATGGCCTCGGAGCGGTTCGTGTACTTCTTCTCTTTGATACGTTCATCAAATCTTTTGAGCAATTCCTTCTCCAGGGAGACTCCGAATCTTACCAGGCTTGACATATTATTCCTCAATTATACAGTATTACGAATTTCGGCATTATAACACGCTTGTTTCCACAATCAAGATATTTTCCGTTTCCACACCATAATTCTGCAGATGCACGTAAAGATTTTCTTTTTGTGCTATTCAGAAAACCAATCCATACCATGCTAGCGGACATTCAAGGCCAGCGGCATTCTGATCTCTCCATTCGATGCCGTCGCTTTTATATCAGCGTCAAGGAGGAAGATACGAGGTTCTCCTATGCTGCCAAGATGTATCATATAATCTTTAACCGATACCGCCCTCTCATGCGCAAGGATGCGTAAATCATCGTCGGAAATGGGATAACTCTCAACCAGCCGCCTTCTGGATGCTTCTGCAACAGCAGTCTTATATACGTCACGCGGCAGCTTCGCCCCCTTTTCATCGGTTGGCGATACCAGATCGCGGGGATCTTCCTTTTTAAAGGTCTCGCGGTAGAGCTTGAGCAGTCGCTTTTGTTCATCTTCGGTAAGAGTATTTTCTGAAGGAGTAGTCACTTGCATGCGAACACGCGCCATGACAGCCCGCTCAGCAAGGGCCAGACGATCAGCAGTCTCCCCAGCCGTGCCGCGCAAATCAAGCGAGAGTTGCGGTCTACTGCCGAGCGCTTTGGCAAGTTTGGCAAGCTTTTCTTGTTGCTCCTGACTCAGCAAACTGGAGCCGGGCGCAAAACTTATGAATCCCAGTTCTTCACCTTCACCTCCCACCAAGGCGCCAAGCATTTTGAACGGCGCCGTTGCTGCCTTCACAATAAGGCCAACGAACGCTTTCAGAATCAATGGGGCAAGGCGAAACTCTGGGTCATTTAAATCGCCACGTACCGGCAGATTGATATCGATTATACCGCGGGAATCCTTAAGTATTGCAATTGCAAGACGGACGGGCAATTTGGTGGCATCAGGGCCTTCCACCCTTTCCCCAAGGGTAAACTGATCCATAACAACGTGGTTTTCACCGATGAGAATTTTCTCAGAAAGCTTATAGCGTAATTCAAGCGTAAGCTTTCCCTTTTCTATTTTGTACCCGGCAAACCTCCCTGAATACGGAGAAAAGGTAGTAAGGTCAATTCCCTGGAAATTCATGATAATATCAGTAAACGCCTGGTCGCTGAGCGGATTGATCTTTCCCTGAATGAAAACCGGTGCGTATTTATCGACCTGGCCTTTCAAATCGATATCAGCACGTGCAAGCTGTTCGGAAGAAAGCCCTTTAACCGTACCGTTCAGATTCTGGATGCCAGTAGCAAACCTGGGTGTAAGGGAGAGATCGGCAAAGTTCATCGAACTGTCTATCACACTCACCTGGTCAATCCGGATGGGCAACTGCGCACCACCAGTTTGCTGACTGCCCTGGTTCACCGGTGACTGATCGTCTTTCACCAGGATCTGTTGTATGTTCGTGGTACGATCAGGTCCTATGATGATACGGGTATAGAGACCACGGGCAACAATTTCTTTCATCGTCAGCAATTCAGGGCTGTTCTGGTATTTCACCTCTTCAAAATCAAGCCGTTCACACCGAAGCAAATCCTCTTCAAGCACCGGGTCCGTAACGCGAGCCGATTCAATTACAATATTCCCCAGGAAGTCAATGCCTGATGATCCAGCGGATGGTGAGTAGTTAACGTGGCCATTCATCGATACCGCTCCATCCTCGATCACAAGCCTGGCGAACTGGTTAACATAGGGTTGAAATGGCCGGAGCGCCACTTTGGAGAGTTGCATGTCTAACTCTGACGTAAGAGAGTCGAATGCTACCTTCCCGGCGACACGAATTGTTCCTGTCTGATTTAAACCTGCCTGCAATTCAATACGCGCCTGGCCAGGGGCACCGATCTGAACATCTTCAAGCTTCATGCCAATCGGTGACACCTCAAGGTGAGCGGTAGGTTTTGTGCTATGGTCTTCCATATGGAATGCGTAATCTGCTATCTCGATCGCACCGATCGCAACGTGCCAGATATCAGATTTTTCTTGCTTCTGAGATTGTGCCTCACCTGAACCTTCAACTGGTTTTGGCTGGAACATCGTCAGCAGGCTGATACTCCCATCCTCATTCCTTCTGCCGCTGATCTTCGATGAATTGCTCTGAATCCGGGCAACGGTTAATTGTCTCTTGTCATAATCAATGTCTGCATCACTCATAGTAAGATTCGGCAGGTTAATAACTTCTTCTTTATCTTCCTTCTGAACAACCGCAAAAGAACGAACGGTGATATCACCCTGTTGCACCAGAAAATTTGGCTTTTCTCCAGTAGCGTCAAATTCATAATTTCCGCTCACATCCAATTGACCATCCGTTATCTCAAAATTCAGCTCATCCTGCAGATATGACCACAGATTTCTCAGCCTAATTCCCGAAAGTTCCAGCCTGCCTTTTGAGTACAACGGTGACATACTAATACTGCCTCGATATTTCAGCGCTTGCCCCTGGTCTGCGGTAGCCTCGAATTCATACAAGCCTTCACGATTGGGTTGGGTCGTAAAATTCTTCAGTGAAAAGCTTACGGCATTTATCTGCGCCTTGAAAGGAGTTGTCCGGCTATGGTCCTCAAAGATGGTCTGTCCACGGTCGACGATAAGCTGTTGAATGAGAAGCGGAACCATGGTTCCTTGTTGCATCGTGCTTTTTTCTTTGTTAACTGCCAGAAGGTCCTGAAAATTGAACGTTTTGTCCTTCCGTATTTTGACGCATACATAGGGTGCGGTCAGACGAAGCTGAGCAAAGGTGTAGGCCCGGCGGAATAGAGAACTCACCTGGAAATTAACGTAGAGCTCATCAAAACTAATGAACCGGTTGCCATCCTGTTCATGCATCTCAAACTTTCGCATGGTCGTTGATAATGCAAATGGATTTACCTGTAGTTCGCCGAGTTCTACATGCCGTCCCGTACGATCTGCAATTGTTTTTACCAACCGGGGCTTAATCAGCGGAGGCAATAGCAAAAAACCTATGCCAGCATAAAGGGCAATCAAAATACAGCCGATGGCCGTTACACGAGCCGGCCACGACCACGAAGCATAGGTGCGACCGATACGAAAGAAGGACTTGGCGTAAGACACGAATTCTCTCCTTATACATTTTAAATTAGGTTGGGTTTTAAAAGGCAAAAACCCAACGACTTTTTTACCCACCCCTGAATCCCCGCCCAAGAGGGAACTTCTCAAATTCCCCTCTTGAGAGGGGCAAGGAGTGTGTAAGGCAATAACAAAAAGTTTGAAATTCCCAAACCTTAAATTAGGTTCGGCAACTAAACATTCCCCTCCCTTTGATGGGAGGGGCCAGGGGAGGGTGATCCCTCTTCTCTCACCCCCATCTAGCCTCCCCCATCAAGGGGGAGGAACTCTGGTTTGAAATTCCTTAACATTTAGATTCTTCGCTCTGCGCAGAATGACATTTTCGCATTATTCTGCCATTCTGAGAGAGTGAAACGACCGAAGAATCCCAACTTTGAAATTCCTAAACCTAAACCTTTAATTCATATTACTTTTTTTTATTCATATATCAACACAATTTTATTGGTTTTTCGCAGACAATAAAAGCTTTAATAAATATTTTTCGTAACAATTTAGTATTTTGGAAAATTTTAATAGAAAGCCTTGTTTTGCTGGCTGTACCAGGACGAATATACAGGGAGAGGGAGAGGGAGAGAGAGAGGGAGATTCAAAACATGTCTTTGCAATTTCAAAATCCTGAAAGGATGACATGATTATAGCCAATTGAAGCATTTTTGCCTGTTAACCCCGCAGGGGTGACATT
>CAZBCT010000111.1:0-9841 GCA_964490485.1 uncultured Candidatus Brocadia sp.
TTCCTTGTTCGATATTCAATATTCGGCGTACTGTTTTTCAATAGAGAACGAAGAAGCCCTTCGCTCTGCAACAACTTTGAAATTCCTATACGTTAAATCAGATTCTTCGCCTCCCTCAGAATGACAAACAGTGTCATTCTGAGGGAGTGGGGCGACCGCAGAATCTTTGTTTGAGATTCCTTGGCTTTATTTATGCAAAGCTTTATACCATGCAGAACTACTGCGCTGTATCCACCATTATTTCCTGTCGTTCAATCTTATTCCACAAGTACCCCTTTGGGTTCCAAAACTCATCGTCTGGCTGGACAGTGCCTTTTTCGTCGGTCGCCCGTACTGCAAGTACATACTTACCGGTACGTTTTGGAATCCAGGTTGCTTCCCAGGTGCGGAAAGAGTATTTCCCGTAATCATCTCCAAGTCTGGCCTTGCTCCAGGTTTTACCATCGTCATCAGAAAACTCAACACTGGCCACACGCCCGTAACCACTAAAGGCAATGCCACGGGCCGTAACCGGCATCTCTACCGGGATTTTGCACGATCCGTCGGGAGTGATTATAAACGAACGGATGGGCATCGTCCCAACGGGAACCATGTTAACCCGCCCATCCTTGACATCCTTTAGGGTAGTATTGCCACGTGGCGTATCGGGCACGCAATACGTCTTTGTCATCCAGAAATTCGTGTCGGGTTCGGTTAACACCCGCATCCAAGTCAGGGCCTTGATCCAGTAAGTCGAGAATTTACCCGGAACCACCAGCCGGACCGGGAAACCGTTCAGCATGGGAAGCGGCTCTCCATTCATCTCATAAGCGACAATAGATTCGTTGATAACCGGATCATCCAGATTCAAGGATTTTAAGTACCTGTGTGAGACACTCTCCTTGAGTCCTCGCCCCTTTTCCAGTCCTTCAAACTGTACACAGATCGACCCCGTCTTAATCCCCGTAGCATCAAGCACATCCTTGAGGCGCACTCCGGTAAAGAGTGCGTTGCCCATAGCCCCGTTACCCCATTGAGCGCCGGACACACGTGGCTGAAAACGACTGCGACTATTGCCGGAGCACTGGTTGACAGCGGCGATAGAAACTGGTTTGTATTGTTTCATAAGATCGGCTACAGACAAGGCTAGCGATTTTCCAACATTGCCTTCCACGAAAAGTCGCCATTCGGAAAGGTTCACGGCATTTGGAATACCATCCAGATGCCATCGCACGTAAAATGCTGCGTTTGGGGTGAACGACGTCAGGAAATAATGCCGTGGAGTTTCCAACTGAACCGGACGGTCAGTAATCTGGATCAACGGAAGTTTTTGGGGAAAAATAACGAAAGGGCCTACCGCTCCCCAGCAAGGGTTGGCATCCGGTCCGGTAAAGCCCGGCATCTGCTGAGTAGCCTGACCAGAGACCTGGGCCAGGGACGATGATACCTTGTTCAAACCCAACCATGCAGCCCCTACCCCAAACATCTTCAGCAATATCCTGCGTGATACTGGTTCTAATTTTTTTTCTGCCATCTCATCACCTTTGTATCAAAAAAACACAGCGCTGACAAAACCGATCAAGGCGCCAAAAACCCCTCCCCAAACAACCAGCCAACCTAAGTGTGAGCGCATCATTTCCTCCACGATTTGTTTTACCCGTTGTGGTGTAAGTTCGTTGACGGTAGCATCTACCATGGCGGCAATTTTTGACCTGAACGTTTCAAAATCGGTTTCCTTCTGCAGGATAGCGGCAACGTCAATATTCCGTAAAATTTCAGATGCCTGTCTTTCAAATTCCTTTCTAAATGGGTCGCGCATGGGCTCAATGACCTTTTCTCCGCCAAACAAGGTAAACATACCGCCAAAAGAGGAATTTTTAATCACCGCCACAAAACCGTGAAATACTTTATCAAAATCAATCTTATCTAATACCAGCCCTGGTTGTATGGCGTGAGGCAACGTATTTTGGGTAACCTTCACAAAATTTTCTTTGGTAAAAAAGTTCTCCATAATCAGCGCGCGAATACTCTCTTTGAATTGATCAAACCTCAGGGTGACAATGCCGGAGCCGTAAAGCCCCGGTATCCTTTCAAAGAGCATGTAGATGGCCAGCCAGTTCGTCAACGCGCCCGATAAGGCAAAAAGACTGGCCAGCATGAGGGCATTTCTGCCGGCAAATTCCGGGCTTAAAAAGGAAATCGCAAATACGGCAGCGGAAAACAAATTGGTCAGGAAACTTTTATTCATAAGCGTCCTTCCCCTGTTGAAATCAACCCATGCGGTTCCTTCACCAAGCACCGCCGGAGGGAGCCTATACGAAATTGTTTCTGATTTTTCTTTCGTCATTTCATTAACCCCTGTTTTGTGTAGTTAGCATGACACCTTGACCATCTTTCCGGCATGGTACGTTTGAATTGTTCACAACTCCAACAGACTATCAGCAAAAGATCGTGAAATCCCGATACAAGCTTGGCCTCTAGCCAGATTCACGTTTTATTATGGAGGTAAATTAAGCTGCCTTCTGCAACGACTTTAAGCTCCCCTCATTGTAAGGCGACCAGACTGGTCGCTCTACATGGGCCGGAGGATAAACCGGTTTGGAAATTCCTATACCTCAAATTATATCTCACTTTCCGGCTGGTGGGCAAGGCTATTTTATCATCGGATCTGACAAGGAGGAATGATGCACCCTCCTGCCATAAAAATGCTGAGGGCATCAAAAAAGGTTGCAATCTTCTCAAATTTTGTTTTTAATATGAAGTTGCGAGTAAAAGGCGGTTTTCTTTCGGCTAACATTCGCTCCCTGGAGAAATGAATAGTTCTTAACTATTTTGATATATCAAGAATAGCATTATAAAAAGAAAGGTATAGTATATGGGTTTATTCCGGAAAGGTACGGAAGAGGCAAAAATAAACGATGAGACGAAAGGTGAGTCTGAAATAAAAAGTGAACTCAGAAAGGAACGTAAAATGGGTGATGAAAAAGCAGCATACCTGACGCAGGACGTTGAAATAAAAGGCACCATAAAGTTTAGCAATGCCATGAAAATCGATGGAAAGTTTGAAGGTGAAATGTTAACGGAAGAGGGAGAATTATTTGTTGGCAAAACGGGAAGCGTTAAAGCAAACGTTAAGGTGAAAAATGCAGTTATTGAAGGACGAATGGATGGGAATGTCACCGCAACAGAAAAGGTTGAACTTAAGGAAAAGGCGCATCTTGTTGGCGATCTGAAGGCAAGAACCCTGGTTATTGAGGAAGGAGTTGTTTTTGTCGGAAATTGCAATGTAAACCCCGATGGATTCAAGACAGAAAATACCAATTTCAAGGAATGGAAAAAGGAACCAAAAAAGGGGCCAGAATAATTTTGCCGTGAGGAATAATCAATTTATACATGACAGAATCGATTTATGAATTCTAAAGCGGGCGAACTTCCGGAAACGAGAGACATTGTATGTCCTTATTGCCATCGGAATTTTCCGGTTTCGATTCGTTGCATCTCAATACCATGCCGTTACTGTAATCGCCATATCAATATCCAGGAAGTGCTTTTTCCACCAGAAAAAAGGAAAAAACCTTCTCGCGGAGAGCGTAGGATTCTATGTTACAAGTGTGGAAAAGAAATCTATACCCATGCAAAGGCTCAGGCAGTAACCTGTAATTACTGCTATCACCATAATGACATGAATGATTATAAGATAAAAGCCCTGCTGGGGAAAATCATTGAAACCCACGGCACGTTATACCTGAAAAAGAAGGGGGCCATAGAAATCTCAAACATTCGGGTTGGGAATGCTATTATAAAAGGGAAAATTCATGGAGACCTTTATGCAAGTGGTACGGTTGAAATTTTGAAGCCTGGCGAAATTTACGGTAAAATCACGTGCCGTAAATTAATCATTAAAACGGGCGGGATATTTAGCGGAAAGGTACAGATGTTGCCAGCGAACCAGGAATTTACATAAAAAATACCGCTGAACGCGCCGTGCATGGCATAAATTAGATCCTTCGCTCCATTCAGAACGACATTTTCGCATTACTCTGCCATTCTGAGGGAGTGAAACGACCGAAGAATCTCAACGTTGAACTTCTTAAACCTCAAGGCATTGGAAAATCACGGCATACGGCAAAGCCTATCAGCAGCATAGACCGCGGTCACACAAACGAGACTGAATTACAGCCTCCGTAGTTTGAATCTCTTTTCATACCACCCGTAAATGGTTCCTGCCTACCGGTCATCATGAGCAGCAAATTATACAAGAAAACGATACATGACAGAGAGAATCTTTTTACGCATCGAAAGGGGTTTTCCTGTAAGCGAGTTTTTTTTACACCACCTTCGTTATGGAGATTAGCCCTATTGCAAAAACTGCAGGAAAGTCTATTGGCATAGTTATGGTGATGAAGTAATGTACGGTGTTGCTGATATGTGACCGATGAAACTATGAAAAAATTTACCGTTATTCATTTTATCCTTTTGCTCAGCCTCTCGGCTGTAATTCAAAGCACCGCTCATGGATACGGATATGCCAGGGAGGAAGATCCCCTCATTAAGGTATTTAAGGCTGTCGTCTTTTACGGAAGACAGGGTGACTGGGAAAAGGTCTCCCATGAAGTCATCACGATCAGCGATCGTATTGCGGATGTTTCCGCAATATTCAACATAGACCTCAGGCCGGAGATTAATCATGCCATTCAGAAACAGGATTTCCAGTCCCTTACGAAGCACATGGCAAACCTCATCTTTTTTGCCATTCGGGAAAAATTTTATTATAATATCCAGGAAAAACTGGCAATTTTTGTCCGTTCTAAAGTCCGGTTAGGATTGGCAGAAGAATACTACCTCATCCTCCTTGCGGGAAATGTGAGAAATTATGATGTCCGACACAAAACCACATTACATGAAGATATTTATCAGCGATTCGTCAAGGCCAGAGGAACTCTCGGCAGTATGGGTTTTTTTGGCGCCGGTGCGATGCAACCCGACATAAAGGAATTCGAGACATTAACAAAAGAAATTGAAGGTTTACTCCTCAGGGCATTTCCTTATTTTAAAACCGGCAAGGATACACCATATAATCAATGATGCGCCTCTTCCATAATGAAGCAACCCTTAAGAAAAGCGAAGGCAAATATGTGGCTACACTTTGCTTCATTTCACCCTTCAGGAGGCCGGGAATAGAAGGATTCATTCTATTCGTAGTTACTCTTTGGTGTGTTATGTGTTATGCAGATGCCCGAGATGATACAATTACAGTTCCTGTAGCAGGGGCAGAGATCTCACCGGAAAGGAATGAAGCTGTTTCCCCGGAAGATTTCCCTGAAGATTACTCTTTCGATATTGAGTCTATTCGTCCAGAGACGGAAGGAGACTGGAAAAAATTTCAATTTCATGGATTCTTTGAGGTCTCATCTCCGATTCATGGCAGTGACGATGAATCTCAGCAGTCATCCTCTCAATTCCTGAAAGATAATGAACTTACTCTGTGGCTGGGAAAACAAATATCCAGAAAGTTATCCTTTAGCTCAGAAATCGAAATGAAAGATGGATTCGAAACGTACGAACTCGAAAGATTTGAGTTCGACTACGACATCATCGGAAAAATGCTGATATTCCGGTTTGGAAAGTTTAAATACCCACTAGGCATAGAGAGATTTGTAGAAGCCGCTCCATTAAACAAACTGGTGGACCGTCCTTTCCCCTCAATCAGGATTGTACCGGGAACATACTCAGATATTGGGGGAATGCTTCATGGCGCAGTCCCTTTTCCCCATAACACAAAACTGAAGTATGAACTAGCCCTGTCAAATGGCTTGGCAGGGCCGGATCATAAGGATGTACAACAACTCTGGGATAATAACAGCAACAAGGCTATTGGCGGGCGGCTTGGATACGAGATGCTTCCGGGGCTGGAAATCGGCGGTTCGTATTCACGGGGCGCGTATGATAACGATAATCGTTTGAGCATCGATTTCCTGGGTGCCGACATCCAGTTCAAAAAGGGGAACCTGGAAGTGCGTGGCGAATATATTACCAGCACGGTAGAACAAAGTTCCGTTGATGGAGGAGACTATGACCGGAGTGGCTATTACTTTCAGGTATCCTATCAATATCCCGTTCATCTCAATTATATAAAATATGTAGAAGGGGTTTTTCGGTTTGATTCTGTGGATCCCAACCACGATATCACCGATGGAAATGAGGCCGACCGGATTGCCGTTGGCATAAATTATTCCCCTCTGGAACATTTGATATTCAAGATGGAGTATGAAGTAGAAAACGAACCCGGAGAAGAAATCCATGATAAGTCCTTTATTCAGGCAATATTCAGATGGTAAAAAAAGCACCCATGACAAATTTCCAAAAAATTCTTCATCCTGAGAAATTTAATTTACTTCATTACTACGCCATAACCAGTTTTGTGGCTATTGCTGCCGTGAGCTTTCTGGTTGGATGGGTTTTTCCACATATGGAAAGCAGAGAACTGATCAACCGCAGTGAGAAATATGCACACCAGTTTATCTCACACCTGAATTATGAAATCTACAAAGATTTTCTGCTTCCCACCCTTAAACGCGATAAACAGATAGATTTGGAAAATAACAAAAATCAGGCGAAAGAACTTGACCGGATTATCCGGGAAAATCTGTATGGGATGCATATTAAAAAACTCTACCTCTATGATTTTGAAGGTCATATTATCTACAGCACCATTCCTGAGCATATCGGTTTTACCCTGGATCGGGGTGTAAATAAAAACCTGGACTCTGCCCTCAATGGCAAACCGGCATCAATATTGCGATTAGCCGGGACAACCGACTCGAAAGGAATAAATGTCGTGGAAACCCTGCTCGAGAGCTACTATCCTTTCTATGACATGGAAAAGGATGGCAGGAAAAAAAACCAAATTGGCGTTCTGGAGATATACCAGGATATGTCTGACTTAAAGAAGCAGATCGCAAATGCCCGGAAGAAAGCAATTGTCATGACCGGCTCAGCTATGGGATTTTTGTTTCTGGCGCTCCTTCTTATCGTCTTAAAGGCTGCACGGATTATTAATATAAAGACACAACAGCTCATCGATTCGAAAAACAGCCTCGAACAGAAGGTTGAGGAACGCACATTTGAAATTCGCGAGGCTTATAAAGAATTACAGCTTACCCAGCGCAAACTCATACAGAACGAAAAACTGGCGAGCATTGGAACCCTGACTGCCGGACTGGCCCATGAGATTAACAATCCCCTGGCTTCTATTGCCAGTTGCGCGGAAGGTCTCATTGAACGGCTTAGGATTACCCCAGGTTATAAAGAACAAAGAAGCCCTGCAGAGAAAGCGGATTTAGAGGTATTTCCCGAATATCTGAAAATCATTTATGATGAAACCTACCGATGCAAAACGATTATATCAAATCTGCTCAACTTCTCCCGACACTCGGCGCCTAAATTTGAAAGAATTGATATCAACCAGGTCATCAATGACACGCTCTCTGTTGGACAATACCAGCAAAAAGACCGGAAGATACAACTTCACCTTTCCCATGAAACCTGTGAAGTAATCGGAGACCCGCAGCAGCTTAAGCAGGTCTTTCTCAATTTACTCATTAATTCGTTCCATGCAACCGAGGAAAGCGGTGGTGACATTCTTATATCGACTGCCAACAAACAGACCGGAGTGCAAATTGTCTTTAAAGACTCCGGTGTCGGGATTAAACGAGAGTATCTGGATAAAATATTTGATCCGTTCTTTACCACAAAATCAACGGGAAAAGGCACGGGACTTGGCCTTGCAATATGCTACGGTATCATCGATGTTCATAACGGGAGGATAGAGGCGTTCAGTGAAGGCCCCGGCACAGGCGCAGCTTTTACCGTTTCGCTGCCACAGGCAACCTAAGAATTTATTTTCGTAACAATTTAGTTTTTTGAAAAAGTAGGGGCGAAGCATTTGCCAGTTTGGGTATGAATGTATGTATGCCAATTATAGCAAATGCTTCGCCCCTACACTGCGCGGTAAACATCGCTATTATTGGAATTTTTCAAAAAACTAAATTGTCACTTATTTTCTAACGATTTTGATATTTGAAAAAAATAAGCGTATGAGTAAAAAACCGAACCTCATCTTCACCGATGATGAAGACACCTTCAGAAACATTATGGCAAAGGAACTCAGCCGCATGGGTTATAACGTAGCCAGTTGTGCCAGCGGCGCCGAGACTTTAAAAAATCTCCAGGAACGGGATTTTGATATCGTCATACTCGATATCAATATGCCGGTGATGGATGGAATCGAAATTTTAAAAGGAGTGAAGGCTCTGGATCCTACTACGGAGGTGATTGTCCTTACCGGTCAGGGAACTATTGAAAATGCCGTTCAGGCCATTAAACTTGGCGCTTATGATTATGTAACAAAACCATGCCGGTTAACTGAACTGCATATCCTGCTGCAAAAGGCATTAGAAAAAAGGCAGTTAAATAAGGAGAACGTGCATCTGAAAAGATTGGTGAAGGAGGCTCAAAAGACTCCTACGCTGATTGGAAACAGCGCCGCAATAACCGCTGTGCATAAGATGATTGAAAAGGTTGCAGCTTCCGATGCTATCGTTCTAATCCAGGGGGAAAGCGGCACCGGAAAGGAACTCGTTGCCCAGGCAATTCACCAACTAAGCGCAAGGGCAAACAAGCCCTGTGTGGTAGTTAATTGCGCAACCTTGCAGGAAGCCATATTGGAAAGCGAGCTTTTTGGGCATATGAAAGGCGCATTCACGGGAGCCTCTGAGTCACGGGTGGGTTTGTTTGAAGTGGCAGATGGGGGCACCATATTTTTAGATGAAATTGGCGAACTGACGATTAACACCCAGGCAAAATTGCTTCGGGTTGTTCAATCGGGTGAAATCCGGCGTGTTGGTGATAACCGGATAATTACGGTAGACAGCCGAATCATTGCGGCCACCAACAAGAATTTAGCAACGGAAGTAAAAAACGGCAGATTCAGGGAAGACTTGTATTTCCGCTTAAATGTAATCACCCTGTCACTTCCTCCCCTGCGCGACAGGATGGAGGACATCCCTGCCTTGATTGATTACTTTGTTAACACCTTTTGCCAAAACAAACAGAAAAAGGCATTACTTCCCGAGACTGTGGCGTCGATGATGCAATATTCATGGCCGGGAAATGTCCGTGAATTAAGGAACACGATAGAACGCTTAATCGTATTAACAGAAAGTGAAAACATCTCGACTGAAGATTTGCCCGAAAACATCCGAAATAGTTCCTCAACGTTTAACATGGTTAAAGGAGCAGATGGAACACTGAGTGAAATAGAAAAAAAGCATATTCTGAAGGTATTACAGGAAAGGAACTGGAATAAAACACTCGCTGCAGAAGCCCTCGGTATATCCCTGAAAACGTTATATAATAAATTAAAGATTTACCATATTGATCTGTAATGAATAACCTTTGATAATTCTATAGATTTGTTATTATACTTAAGACATATTTTTTTCCTGGAAACCGGCGATTTCATAACAATCCCATACCCGTGAGTAATTACGTGAAGAAATATTTTTTCATTTTCATCGCCTTTTATTTCATACCGTCCTGTAATTACCTGGAGGAAAAATCAATCCCCCACGTTAAGACGCTTCACACACCGGAAAGAAATAAAATAACCACGGTGGCAATCCTGCCCTTTGCGAACAACAGTGAAAGAAAAGGATCGGAAGAAGTACTGCGCAAATGTTTTTTTACTAACCTCAGTATAAAAGGTTATAATTTGCTTAAACTTGAAGAGATCGACGAACGGCTTAAGCTAGTGTCATGTCAACCTTGCAATGTCGTAAGTGGTGTGATATATTATCTTCAT
>CAZBCT010000112.1:0-9743 GCA_964490485.1 uncultured Candidatus Brocadia sp.
ATACCTTAGAGATTGCTTCGTGCTATCGCCCTCGCAATGACTACTTTCTTTTGTCATTCACTATACAAATAAATACCCTTCGCGCATTTTCATTCACCCTGATTTGGCGTACCGGCAATTAATGCCTCTTGCTTGTGAAAGTAATGAAATATCTCCGTTGCAAACTTTGCCGGTAGCTTGCCGACTTCGATCAGTTGTTCTGTTGTGGCGCTCCGTATTCCTTCAATACTGCCGAAGCATTTGATAAGTTTCTTTTTACGTGCGGGTCCCATTCCGGAAATTTCATCAAGAGGCGATTGGTAATACTCCCTGTGACGAAGCTTTCTATGATAAGCAATAGCAAATCGATGCGCCTCATCCCGTATCTTATCAAGAAACAACAGCTCCGGTGAAGACGGCTCCAGTACGATAGGATTTGGCAAATAAGGCACAAAGATCTGTTCGCTAACCTTTCCGCCCAATACGGAGAGCTCCTTTTTGCCTTTGGCCAATGCAATCAGGTCAACATTACCAATCGCCAGCTCATCAAAAATTTTTAAAGCTACTCCCATGTGACCCTTACCACCATCAACCATGATCAAGTTTGGCAAATCATCTTCTTCCACTGCTCGTTTGTACCTGCGGGTTAGCACTTCGTGCATCATGGCATAATCATCGATTTGTCCTATTGTTTTAATCTTGAATCTTTTATACCTCGATTTATTAGGATTCCCCTGTTCAAATGTAACCATTGATCCCACGGCATGCTTGCCAAAGATATTTGAGATATCAAAACACTCAATACGTTCCGGTATTTGTTTGAGATGCAAGGTTTCTTTCAGCGTCATGAGAGTTCTGGCAAAATCTCCGTTATGAGTTTGGGACACCTGGTAAGCATTCTCGGCGTTCTTTTGCGCCATTTCAACAAGCCGCACCTTATCTCCACGTTTCGGATTTATCACCTCCACCTTTTTCTCTTTCTTTTCCGTAAGCCAATCTTCTAACAACCTTGAATCTGCCGATTCTACGGGAATAATTACCTCTGCAGGGATAAATCTCGTCTGACTGTAAAATTGGTTCAGGAAAGACCGAAACACCTCTTCGATGGCATTGTGGTTTGTGGGAAAATGATAAGAAGCTATGTCTTCCATATTTCCCGATCGGATAAACATAACTTCAATCCACACCTCATTTCTCGCCAAGAAATAGCCAAAGACATCGCGATCCACAAAGGTCATGGAATGGATTTTCTGCTTTTCCACGGTTTCTTCAATCGCACGAATACGATCTCGAATCTTTGCCGCCTTTTCGTACCGCATTGCCTTTGATTCCTCAAACATCTGTTGTTGCAATACCTTGACAAGGTCTTCCTGCTTGCCTTTGAGAATGAGCACTACTTGATCTATCAGTCTCCGATACGTGACCTCATCCACAAGATCGCAACACGGTCCCAGACATTTGTGTATCTGATAATAAAGACACGGCTTTACCCTGTTTTTGAATACCCTGTCGGAACATTTCCGAATAGGAATGATGTCATGAATGTATTTTAATGTCTCTCTCACAGCCCTGGCAGAGGCGTATGGGCCGAAATACATTGCTCCGTCATTCTCAATCTGTCGTACTACTTTTGGGCAGGGAAATTTCGCGTTGACATCCAGCTTTATGCTTATAAAAGTCTTATCATCGCGCAGATTAATATTAAACTTTGGCTTGAATTGCTTGATCAGGTTGTTTTCAAGAATGAGCGCCTCTTTCTCAGTTTCCGTGAGTACAAAATCAATGTCTGCAACATGTCGTACCAGATATTCCGTATAGGTTCTGTCGCCCCTTTCCCTCTGAAAATAGCTTCTTACACGATTCTTGAGATTCTTGGCCTTGCCGACGTAGATCACCTTATGCTTACTGCTTTTCATAAGGTAAACGCCTGGTGAAGTTGGGAGATTTTTCAGTTTGTTGGTTAAGTTCATAGGGTAATTTATACCATGCAACCCTTTCTTTGTAAATATTCAGGGCAAATATTCTTTGACAACTTTCGGAGACGATGATAACATTCACGCCTATTATGGAGATGAAAGACCGTTCTCAATTACTTACAGAACAGCGCAATCCGCGCACCCTCAATATCGACTGCAAAACCACCCTGGAGATTATTGATACCATTAATGCAGAGGATGCGAGAGTTTTTACCACCGTTCATAAAGAACGAGAACATATCGCAAAGGCAGTTGATCTTATTGTTACTGCCTTTAAAGATGGTGGTCGGCTTATGTATGTTGGCGCTGGAACCAGCGGAAGATTGGGCATTCTTGATGCATCAGAATGTCCCCCTACGTATGGTACCGATCCCGGTATCATTATGGGAATCATTGCTGGTGGTGAGAGAGCGGTATTTCAATCCATCGAGGGAGCAGAAGATTCCCCGGAGAATGGTGCAAAGGACATCCAGCAAAAAGAGGTGAACGGCAGAGACGTCGTTGTGGGTATAACCACGGGAGGAACAACTCCTTATGTCATGGGTGCCCTTTTTGAGGCGAAAAAACGCAATGCGAAAACAATTTTCCTTTGCTGCAACGAAGAAACTACACCTCATTTTGACGTCGACATCATCATCAGACCCATCACCGGCCCCGAAGTTATAACCGGATCCACCCGCATGAAGGCTGGCACAGCCACAAAGCTCATATTAAACATGCTAACCACAGCCACGATGATTAAGATTGGCAAGGTATACGAGAACCTTATGGTAGATCTCAGGGCTACAAACGCAAAACTTACAGACCGCGCAGCGCGCATTATTATGACGGTAACTGGTGTTAACCGTGAAGATGCCAAAAAATTGCTGGAAGCCGCTTTCGGCAATGCAAAGGTTGCCATAGTCATGCAGAAACTTGGTATTGATTACCCGGAGGCAAAAAAAAGACTCGATGCGCAGGGTGGATTTGTAAGAAATGTTTTGCAATAAACACGAGTGCCAGAACTTCAAAAAGACCATCAGCAAAAGAGTTTATCCCGCTCTTTCAAAGAGGTTGAGACTGGAGGATTTTTTCTCTCCGTATACCGTAACTTTATTACGGCCTTTCTTCTTGGATTCCAAAAGGGCTGCATCAGCAAAGGCAATAAGATCTTTTTTTGTAAAACCATCTACCGCGGGTATTATATCCGCCACGCCAAGACTTACGGTTACGTTATGGTTTTTGTTCTGAACGCTAAAGGTATGCATAACAATGGATTCTCGTAATCGTTCAGCCACAATTCGGGCATCATGCTCAGCCGTATCAACAAGGATAATAGCAAATTCTTCCCCGCCGTACCGAAAAATCATTTCATAATCTCTGAACGATTTTCTTATTAACGTGCACAGTTCCTTTAAAATAAAATCACCGGTCTGATGCCCGTAGGTATCATTAAAATTTTTGAAATCATCAACATCCATCAGAATTAAACTGAGAGGAGAAATATTACGGGCTGCTAAGCTAATTTGGTTTCCAAGAATCTTTTGGAAGTAACCATGGTTATATACTTCTGTAAGGCTATCGAGTTGTACAAGTTTTTCAAGGTGTTTACTCTTTTCTTCAAGTTCTTTGGTAAGCTTTTGCAATTGGGCCTTGGTTTCAATAAGTTCCCTGTTCATTTGATCGTATGTTAAGTTTATACTGCTGAGAGACGCATTGGCTTCTTGCAGTATCTCCTCAATTGGCTTGTGATTCTTGGCATGAATGCCAAAGAGTCCGGCAGTCTGGTTTGTTTCCGCAACAATATGATCCAGTATCCTGCCATAGATTTTATCATTGAAGCCGAACATTGACTGGGATTCATCCAGGAATTTTTGATGATATTTCTGAGGTTTATTTGAGTAAAGAATGTTTGTAATGATTCCTGATAAATAAACGACGTTGACAGAGTTCTTGAGCTTGCTGCTGGTATCCTTATAGTTTTGCGGACAGTGATGATACAGAATAGGAATTAATAACTCCTGAGGAAATCCCCATTTTTTAGCAACTTCATATCCAATGGACGCATGGTCTGCCCCAATAATTTGTTCTTCCATTTCAATAGTGTCTTTTTCACCGCCGGACGTTTCCAGCAATAGTTGTGCATACTGCTGTGAGAAACATCCGGCCATAATCAGTTCGCCGATGTCCTGCAAGAGCCCGGCAACAAAAATCTCTTCCCCGTTAGATTTGCTAACCTCGTTCATGACAAGCCTTGCTGCAACTGCGTTTGAAAGGGATTTTTCCCAAAATTTCTCATAATCGAAAACATTCTTGTTGCTTTTTGATTTAATTGATAAAAATGAAAATGAAAGCACCAGGCTCCGAATGGCATTTAATCCTATTCTAGAAGCAGCCTGATGTACGTTGCTTATTTTTACAGGAAAATTGTAAAGGGCTGAATTGGCTATTTTCAATACCTTTGCAGACAGGGAGGCATCTTTCGAGACCAGGTTTGCAATTTCCTTCATTCCTATTTCTTCTTGAGAAGAGATTGAGATGAGTTTGCATGCAACGGTTGGTAGGGTAGGCAGCGATTCTGATTCAACGACAATTTTTAGGGTTTCTTCTTTTTTCATCGTATGATGCTTGTATCAAACCGAATATAGGGCTAATTTCGTTTAATATCTTCCTGAATAACATAGGATTTGTATTTTTTAGTCTACCTGTATCAGTTCATAGCTATTATGGCTTAAGTCTAAATTCCCGTTTCATGGAATTTATAGATTCACTAATCATTATGCTGCTCATAAGGATTATGGTAATTAAAAAGAAGGTAAACGTGTCAATTTCATGGAAGGAACTTTTAGCCCTTTTCTTTCCAATACCCAGTAAAAGCACTAGGGTATCTATTATGTACAAAGCGACTCTCATGGTATAACCCCCTTTCTTTAGTTTTGGATTCCAGGATGTGGGAGGAAATCATATCCTCAAGGTTGGTGGTCTACGTTGACTAAGGATGGAAAAACGATTGTTTATATATCGGCATTTTTTTACATAACATTATATGATCGAAGCAGCAGTTATTTTTCCTGTATAAAAGAGGATGTTGCATAATGGCTTTGGATAAATATCCCGGGGAGATGCTGTCGTTACTGATCAATCAGGCCTAAATCTTATTATGGATGGTTTGGCATGTACCCAATGTTAGTGGTGTTATTCCTGAATGAGAGGTTTTATGGTCTGTGAGATAATGTATCTGTTATTGGAAATCCATCGGTAGGCTGCATACAAACAATTTTTGCTTATGGGTAGTTTGAATAAAGGGTTTAACCACCGGAATCCTTTTAATCGGATGAGTATCTCCGGCAATGCTTTATCACCGGCAAGAATCTGTTTGTGAGAAAGCACTAATTGAAAGGACTGTCCACAAGTCTCATCACTCACTTCCGGGAACCTGCGTCTTCGTTCTTCTGACTGACAGGGAATAAACTCAAAGACGTCGCTTCGTATAGCGTGCAGCTCAATCCACCTCCTGCATCCACGGCATAAACTGCACTTGTCGTCATAAATAAGTACCACAGTCTCAGGCTTCCTCATATCTATAGACAGTGAGTGTAGGATACCTCTACGGTTCATAGCAGATATGAGTCGACTAGCGAATTTCAATCTCGCAAAGCTCAATTCCCGATAAATTGGAAATGTCTTTTACCGGTTGACTACCATCATATCTGCTTTCCAAAACGGCATTGCCATTATGATAAACTGAAATGGGTACGTTATTGATATTCCTTTGAAGTATGAATTTATAATGAAATCGGGTACGGTCACCTGAATTCCTGGTTAAGACCGATACAACTCTATTTAGGCCGGGCAGCAGTTTGTCCTCAGCATTACAGAATCCCATGTATTTTAACTTTTCAGACTTTTGTGTGTCTATAAAAATCAAGGCGACTTCATCGCCCTTCGTTAATTCAGCAAGATTAAATCCCAGATCCTGACATCCATCAGTGATGACGACTCGTATCGGAGTTTTATGAATGATTTTTTTTGTGTCATCCCAGGCCTTCGGGTCTTTTAGAAAATAATCCACAATGTTGCCCTGTGCAATGGCCGCCGCATTTACTGAAAAAAGCAAAAATACCGCCAGGACATATTGAATATATGCCATGTTATACCCTCATCTTAAGGTCTCTCTGATGTTTTCGACTTTCCCCGTTACGTTTTTACATATACCTTATGCGTCTTGATATACTCTTCCACACAGGGGGGTACTAAATACCGTATGCTACGCCCGCTTTGCAGCCGCTCCCTGATATCAGTTGATGAGATACCAATGTGCGGTATCGTAACTTTTAATCGCTCAATTTCTGCTTTTTTCTCACGGGAAAATACCTCTATTCCACGGAGATTCCCATTGGTAAAAGAGAATTGTGAATGACTCCCGTTTGTTGTGATAGGAAACCGGTTGACGACTGCAAATTGACACATCCCGGAAAGCAGGTGAATGTCTTTCCAGGTACTTATTTCACTGATCATATCTGTGCCCATGATCAGAAATAAATTATGATTTTTCCCATACATCTCTTTTAAAGCACACACGGTATCGATGGTGTATGATTTTCCAGCCCGTTTAATTTCCAAATCAGACACCTCAAAATGTTCGTTGTCTTTTATCGCATATTTCACCATCTGATACCGATGAAAAGAATCGAGCAAGTCCCCTTCTTCTTTATGAGGGGATATCCCTGTAGGAATAAATATAACCTTCGATAATCGCCGCTGCTGATAAACCTCTTCGGCGACAATAAGATGCCCGATATGAACGGGATTAAACGATCCACCGAATACACCAATATTCATAACAATCTCGCGTTAGGAGACAAAATAAAGAGTGCCGTTTGAAGTTGAATTATATAGGTGAACGTGAATAAGTCAATGAAAATGGCCTGTTTTTCATTGACTCACGATAAAACGTGTGCTAGCATCTAAAATTCTAGCGTCTCGAATTTAAAATTCTCTACCAATGAAAAGAGTTTGAATGAAAATTGCCTATTTTGACTGTTTTTCCGGTATTAGCGGTGATATGACGCTTGGGGCGTTTGTTGATGCCGGGCTTGATTTCATCCTCTTGCAAGAGCAACTTGCACGACTCCACCTCCATGGTTACACATTATCTGCAGAGAAGGTAAAGCGCGCAGGGATAAGCGGTACCAAGGTTCACGTGACAGTCTCTTCGCCGGATACCCGCCCAAACACACTTCACCATGACCACCATCACCATACCCACTTACGGCTTTCCGACATTCAGGCAATCATAGAAAAAAGCACCCTTCATCCTGCCGTAAAGGAAGACAGCATGAAAATTTTTCAAAGGCTTGCCACGGTGGAAGCAAAAGTCCATAATACTACGGTCGAAGAAGTCCATTTTCACGAAGTTGGCGCAATTGACTCGATAATTGATATCGTTGGCTCTGTGATTGCAATCAAGCATTTAAGAATCGAAAAGATATATTTTTCACCTATTCCTACGGGGCATGGATACACAACATGCGAACATGGTTCATTCCCGGTCCCTCCCCCTGCGACAGCAGAACTTCTAAAGAACCAGGTACTAAAATCTGTCAATATTGAAAAGGAATTAACCACACCTACGGGTGCTGCAATAATAACTACCCTTGGGGAAGGATTGCATACAAATCCGGAAATGAAGGTTACCCACATTGGTTATGGCGCCGGAAGTAACGACAATCCAAAGATCCCCAATTTATTACGTATTTTCATTGGAGAAACAACGCCCCATGGAGCTGATGAAATGTGGATCGTTGAAACAAACATCGACAATATGTCGGGTGAGGTATTGGGCTACGTTATGGATAAATTGTTTGAGGCAGGTGCAGTGGACGTCTATTTTACGTCAATCCAGATGAAAAAGGGGCGGCCGGGAACCATCATCAGCGCCATTGTCTCTGAAGTCAATCTCTCTTCGGTTGAATTAGTTTTATTCAATGAAACCACGACATTCGGTATCAGAAAATATAAAGTGCTCCGTAAAATACTGGTTCGGGAAATGAAGGAACTTGATAGCACTCTGGGGAAAATCAGAGTAAAGATTGGCACGTTTAACGGCGATCTAAAAACAATTTCTCCTGAATATGAAGATTGCAAACGGATTGCTGAGGAAAAAGGAATCCCTCTCAGGCACGTTTATAGCGTCATTTCAAAAGAATTAGGGCGTATATGACTTTTTAACCAACCCCCGCCTTTTTACCCAACCTGACGGTAACTTGGATTTAGCATCAGTCGCAATCACACTGCAAAAGATGGTATGAAACGAACAACAAACCTAACCATCTTGCTACCTATATGATCATTGCCGCTACGTCAGAAATTGTTTATTTAAAAACCTTATCCAATTATTTTAACACAAAGAATACCCCTTCGCCGCTGAACTACCTGATATGATAATTATCCAGTATCGTGCCAGATCAGAGTTCACATATGTGACACTCTGTTTGACACAGGGGTTATTTCGCTATTTTCTGCAATTTATTGTGCGCCCTTACTAACCGCAGTAACTTAAATGATTTTGTATTGATTTGTTCCTGCAAAGTGCTATCATAATACGCCCGTCTCCATGAAAAGGGAATTTCATATCTACACTACAAATCTATTGCACTGCATATTCACCATTATCGTGGTAAAGCGATAATGGAAAGTATTACGTTGTTTGAATTAAGCCATGGCGTGTATTCTAAAATTAGATTAATTATGAGGATAAAAATAACCCTCACATCAGATAAGTCCGGCATCATCGACTTTAATTACCAACACCAGATACAGGCCGTCATTTATGGTTTTTTGTATCGATCAAATCCTGACTATGGCCAATGGCTTCACCAGCAGGGTTTTATTTACAAAAAAGACAAGCGGTTCAAGCTCTTCGTCTTTTCCGGCATCTTATTCAACGGCAAGATCAAAGTCATCAGTTCAAACCGTTTAGATAATCAAAACAGCCGGAATGGTTTTTTATTCGATGGTTCTGCAAACTCCCCATTTACCTTCTCCTTTCAGATCGCGTCGCCGGTTGACAAATTCATTCAACATCTGATTGACGGCATATTCCGTGAAGGGAATGAAATAACCCTGGGGCGGCAGCAGGTGGTTGTTGATCGAGTAGAAACCCTCCCGGATCCTATTGCTTTTAATTCCAAAATCCCAAATCCAAAATCCGAAATCTTACTGAAACCGCTTGAATCCCCCATCTTCATCAAAAAGCCTATGCCTGCAGGACAGCAGGATATCTACTTATTCCCGGGTGATGCAGGCTATGAAGACCTCCTCAATCAAAACCTCGTGCATAAATACGAGACCTTGCATGGTAAACCTTATGAAGGAGAATTTTTAAAATTCGATTTTCAGCTTGAACGGCTTAAACGGTTTAATCGGTTTGAACACCACAAACCCAAGCTGGTTAAATCCTTCAAAGTCTTCAAAGAGGGCAAGATAATCGGTGAAATAAAAGGCACACTACAACCCTTTACGGTAACGGGCACCAGAGAATTAATCAGGATTGGCCTGGAATGTGGCTTTGGACAAAACAACAGCATGGGATGCGGGTATGTAGAAATGAACACGAATAGACAGGATGGACAAAACAGTATGGTTTAGCCGCGAATGAACACGAGTAGGCGCTCATGGAGGTGAAGGGGTGTGTCACGGAATGCTTTTGCAGATGATGCCCGAAGGGCAGAAAAAATATAGCCAGGGGTGAAGCCCCATAAGCGCTAACTTGTATTATTGACAAATTTTAATCATCATGGTATTTTT
>CAZBCT010000113.1:0-9735 GCA_964490485.1 uncultured Candidatus Brocadia sp.
AAGAATCCCTGTATTTTCGCCCTATTTTACCATTTCTCAGAGATTTATTCAATACGCTTCCTTAACTATTTCCTCCTGCTTTGCCTTATTTTACCTGGCTTCTGAGTGTTTTCGTTCAGACACTAAATAGTGTTTATGCTGAATAAATCGTGAACTGAGACCGTTGTTTTAAACCAAAGTTCGTTTTTCATTCCATACGGACCCGTTAAACGGACACGGTCACGGAATATGAACACGGCTCACGGAATAAATCCGTTTATTTCAGGGAGCTATGCAATTTCGTTAACGTCATGCTTACTCTCTCATACCCCTCTCTCAATTCATTAAAATACGTCTTCCTGAATAAATCCCAAATCCTTTGAAAGTACCAGGTGGCATTTCATTTCTCCAGACGAACCTCTTTTTTAATTCTGGGGGCACATTGGGGACGGTTTTTTGGAAGTGCCAGAAATGTTAACTCTTTTACTTGTGTGAGATAAAACGAGGCCGACGGGACTCGAACCCGCAACATCCAGATCGACAGTCTGGTACTCTAACCAATTGAGCTACGGCCCCACTTGTGATTACAATTTCATCTTTGTGGCAAATCATGGTGGGCGATATAGGACTCGAACCTATGACCCCTTGCTTGTAAGGCAAGTGCTCTAGCCAATTGAGCTAATCGCCCATGTGAGATTCTAAAGTATAGCATCTCATTTTTTAGGAGTCAATAGAATTCTAACGGATGATTTCTAACGTTTCCACGTTATCGGCAAAAAGATCAGTATTAAACTATAAATTTCCAATCTGCCCAAGAGCATGCAGAAACTCAAGACCCACTTGCCGGCATAAGCCACATCACTAAAGTTGGCCATGGGACCAACCTTTGCCAGGCCAGGCCCGCAGTTGGCCATGCAGGTGGCTACGGCTGAAAAGGCGGTAATGATATCCGTGTTCATAGCCATTAATGCCAGGGAAGAGATACCAAAGCATCCTAAATACACGACAAAAAATACCGAGCTCTCGGTAACAATTTCTTCGCTTACCGATTCCCCGTTGAGTTTTATATGTTTTACCATGCGTGGCCGCAATATGCGTATTAATTCTCTCGAGCTCGATTTCAGCAATAATAATATCCGTACGCATTTTATAGCACCACCGGTTGAACCAGCACATGCCCCGATAAACATTAATAAAATTAAGAGAAAGCGACATGAATTTGGCCATACATCAAAATCTGTGGAAACATGACCGGTTCCTGTGCATACGGTTATTACCTGGAAAAAGGCGTATCGGAAAGAATTTCCCACGTCGTAATAGCGGTTGTCCTTGATCCCTCCAGGAAAGAATTCGGGCCGGTTAAAGTACAAAGTCATCGCTGTAAACAGAATCGCTGTCAAAATTAAACCTGCAAAGAATTTAAGTTCTGAATTATTCAACACCTTCTTAAATTCCTTTTGAAAACATTTATAGTAAAGTGCGAAGTTGCATCCACAAATAAACATAAAAGCCGCAACAACAATTTCTATATACAGATTGTTATAAAATGCAATACTGGTGTTTTTCGTAGAAAATCCAGCGGTAGATACGGTGCTGAAGGTATGACACATCGCATCAAAAATAGGCATGCCCCCGCAGAAGAGTGCCAATATCATAGAGGCGGTAATGATGAGATAAATGATCCACAGTAATTTTGCCGTTTCACCGATCCTTGGTTTCAATCTATCTGCAGTGGGTCCGCTGACCTCGGCGCTAAAAAGCTGATACCCACTGATACCCAGGGCTGGCAGTAAGGCAACAAAGATAACGATAATTCCCATGCCACCTAACCAGCAAATAAATGCCCTCCAAAAGAGAATGCTTTGTGGAAGCACCTCAACATCTTTAAAAATAGAGGCACCGGTAGTGGTAAAGCCACTGGTTGTCTCGAACACAGCGTCACAATACGTTGTACATACCCCGGCAAACCAGAAAGGAAGCGCGCCCAGAAAGATACATACAATCCAGCTGAACGTCACAATAGCAATACTGTCCCGAATGCCGATTTCCTGATCTCTTCTTCTAAAAAATGCCTTGCTTAATCCACCTAAAATACCGGTGATGATAACGGTATACGTGAATGCCCACATTGCAGCATCGTCGTTATAATAACAAGCCACACCAAAGGGAATAAGCAGGATTGCAGCCAGCATGAGTACCAGGTTGCTTATGGTATACAAAACAATAGGGATGTTCATAACTTTTGTGCTCTAGTCCATGGTTGAATTTATGTCCGGTCTTTCTTGCTGATGAAAAGGGATTGAACCTTTTCTATGGCATTGGGTAAGGCAAAGACGATGACTCTTTCATCGGGGTTAATGATGGTATTGCCTGCGGGTATCTGCATGGCGCCTTCACGTACAATGGCACCCAGGATTGAACCTTGAGGAAAGGGTACTTCACGGAGGGGTTTCCCCACAATCTTTGAGCCTTCCGAAGCTACAAGCTCTATGGCCTCTGCCTCACTCTGTTGAAACTTTACTACGGAAAGCGTGTGCCCGCGCCGGATATACTGTAGTATAGAACCCACCGTGATGAGACGGGGATTAATTACAATATCCATACCCAACGAATTGATGATCGGCACAAATGCCGGGTCTACGGTGAGCACGATTGCCTTCTTTGCGCCAAACCGTTTGGCTAGCAATGCAGACAGGATATTGGTCTGTTCGCTCTCGGATACCGCCACAAAGAAATCTGCGATGTCAATGGATGCTTCCTTTAAGAGGTCGACATCAAGGGCATTCCCCTGAAGTATGATCGTTTTATCAAGAATCGTTGCGGCTTGCTGGGTTTTTTCATTATCGGGTTCGATCATAACAACTCCAACCTTTTGATCTTCCAGTTTTTTCGCCAGCTCAATACTTGCGCGGTTTACGCCGTAGATAACAACCTTTTCAACTTCGTCTGCGCGCCGGTTGATCATCGGCAGAAAATAAGGCAATGCCGCTTTTGCCACAAGCACAAAAATATTGTCATGGGGCAGTATTTTGGTTTCACCCGTCGGAATGACCATCTCCTCGTTTCGCTGGATGGCAACGATGAGAAATGAATCGGTAGATTCAACTTCCTTCAGTTCAGAAAGTTTTTTTCCCGCGATTGGGGCATCGTCAGGTACGCTGAATCCCCGCAAAAGGATGTCGCCTTCGGTAAAATCGGCTACATAGATGGCTCCCGGTGTTCCAATAATATTTAAAATAGAACTAATCGTAATTTTTTCCGGATTTACCACGTGATCGATGTGAAAGCCATTTTGGTGCATGACCGGTTGTTTGTCCGTAAACTCTGGACTTCTTATCCGAGCAATTTTGGTTTTGACACCATAATGGTGGGCGATCATACATACCACCATATTAATCTCGTCGCTATTGGTAACCGCAAGCACCATGTCCGCGTCTTTTATCCCCGCTTCTTCCAGGATGATAGGTGAACTTGCGCTTCCTGACACAACAGAGACGTCCAGTTTTTCACTAATCCGTTTTACGAGTTCCTGGCTTTTTTCTATAACGGAGATATCGTGCCCCTCTTTTGATAATTGCTTTGCCAGATTAAAGCCAACTGCACCTGCGCCAACAATCAGTATTTTCATAACGCTTACGAATGCCTCACCTAATAATTATTTTTTGTCCTGAAGATTAGACATTTCCTGCGACCCCAGCTTCTGACTTACCTTGTCCGGATGAACTAGATTCTCCGAACACTGTTCACCCAATTCCTGAAAGGAAGCCTTAAAGCGTTCTCCGCCGAAAGTGGGATCCTCTGTTTTGAAGCCGTCGATAAGGCTCATTACATTTTCATACCGTTCCTGCTCAAACATCGTTTTGGCTATGTCCAGACGACTCTGCCAGCACCAGGATTTATTTTCCGGATTTTCTTTGACCCAGGCCGAACACCACTCCAATGCACGGTCGTATTGTTTGGTCTCTTTTAAGCACTGAATGAGTTCTGGTTTTATGGTATCGTCCTTTGGAAATTGTTTTACGATCTCTTCATAAAAACCCAGAGCCTTTTGCCAATCCCGCAAAGCAAACAGTGTTTTCGCCAACTTAATCTTTGTTTGCAAGATCTTTTCCTGAAGCTCCGGTTGTTTTGAATACTCTGCAATTTGTCTCTCGAAAAGGTTTTCAGCCCTTTTGTAATCTTTGGTGATATAAAAAGTGGTTGCCACCATATCCATACTGTCAAAACTCATTTTTTTAATATTGACCAGAGATTCTGCAGCCTGTTCTGCCACCCGCTTATCAACGTCCTGAAGCGCCTTTATCAAAGACTCTATTGCCTGCTGATTTCCGATTTGTCCTAATGCCGTCACTGCTGATTCTCTCACCCGAGCGCTGGTATCGGACAGGAGCTTAATGAGCGAATCTACGCACAAAGGATTTCCAATCTTACCCAAACTATCGGCAGCATACCAACGCACTCGTTCCTCAGTGTCATTGAGGGCAGCAATCAAAGCGTCTACAGCCCGGCTATCGCGGAGTTTCCCAAGAGCTGCTGCCGTGCATTCCCGAATCTTTGGTTCTTTATGCGTTAAAAAACCAAGCAAAGGGTCAACTGCCCTTGAGTCTCCAAGATATCCCAGCGCTTCTATGCAAGCGCATACAATGGATAAATCGGTATTATTGCTGAGCGCAGAAATTAACGCATCCTCTGCCTCAGGTTTCCCCAGCTTACCCAGGGATTTCGCCGCCCTTTCCCTGACGTCAAGGCTTTCATCGTTCAAGGCGTTAATCAGAGGTTTTACCGCCCTCTCGTCACCAATCTCTCCCAATGCCTGAATTACTTCAATGCGAACCTCTTCCGATGTGTCTGAAATAGCCTGAATTAATACGTCAACAACGGACGGGTCTTTGAGCTTTACCAATTCTTTTGTTGCGAATATTTTCACTTCAGGATAGTCACTCCTGATAGCCTCAACTAACGGTTTTGGGTCCGTTGTGTCAGGTCGGGTCTCAAGCAGCCTGATTGACTTCTGCGCCACCTCAAGTTTCATGGATTCAATTTTTGATTCCAGTTGTTTCTCATGCTCTTCCTGCTTGACCACGAGATCCTCGAGCCACTGCTCACGCGTTTTTGTCTTGTTAAGCGCCCACCACTTATTCCACCAGACGGCATCGTTGCTGCTTGAAAGTTTTGTAATCTTTTCCAATGATTTTTTTGCATTTTCCCGTAACCCTTCATCGTCTACCGCAAGCACCTGAATCAAAGGTTCTATTGCATCCCGGTCATTGGTATTTCCCAGTGCCTTTGCCAATAACATCTTCGTGTTAAGTGACTGCTCAGGATCCAGCATTGCCGCCGATATCATCCGAACGGAATTGGTTGTTTTTAATTCCCCCAGGGTTTCGACCACGGCATTCTGCATTGCAGTAGAATCACTATCCAGCAATGAAATCAGAACCTCAGTTGCCCGATCGTCTTTCGTAAATCCAAACGCCTTAATAACGGATATCTTGACGTCCTCGCGCTCCTTGGAATCTTTTAATATTCGTATCAGCGGTTCCTGCGCATTGAGAAGATTGAGCCCCAATAAAGAAACAGCAGCGGAACTTCGAATCGTAGGATCGTTGGAATGTAACTGTTCCGTCCACGTATCCAGTTTCCGCCGGAGTTCAATGGCAGTCTTGAGTTGCACTCTCTCAATCGCAACTTTTTCTGAGATCACAGAACATCCTGCCATGCACGACAAACTTATCAATACCAGGAGGAAACGGGAAAACGGTTTTTGCCATTCCTGCATAAGAGGACTATTTATAATCTGTTTATCTACAACCATATTGTTCTGAGAAAAGGATAGCATTTGGCGAGAGTATTGATGCAGTTGTTCATAATAAAGGTTTATTTAAAATAACAAAATTTCCTTTTCCCGTCAATACAAAAGCCTGCTTGTGAATTGTCTCTGCCTTGCGTAATGGTTTGAACTGCGTTTGGTAAAATGGAGTTTTTTGAAATGCCTGAAAACTTCAGGTCATAGCATATGAAGCTTTTATTGCGCTGAAGAGGTGTTTTCAGGACAACGCGGACAAAAAAGGTGGTCACTGTTCGCGTCTAATTGAACCCTTGCCTTTATTGGGTAAAGGAAAAAAACCTCTTTTGCAACAAACCCGCTACCGTGAAAAAATTTACATAAAATCGTTCTGCTTGTTTCATATAGCTTTTCTCTACGGCAGCATAATCTTCCAGCATGTGTTGTTTGTCTGAGACCATGCCCTTGAGCGATTCCAGTTCTCCCTTATAAGTCTCAGACCACCGGACGATCATATCCTTTGTTATTTCGACATGAAACTGGATGCCATAGATATTCCGGCCGTATTTTAGCGTCTGATTCTGGCAAAGTTCTGAGAAGGCTAATCGCCTCCCGCCAGGCGGTATGCTGAAGGTGTCGCCGTGCCATTGAAATACCTGGAAAACCTCCGGAAGGTCTTTAAACAAATCATCCTTTAATCCATGGTCATTAAGGACGATCTTGTACCATCCAATCTCTTTCTCAGGATTTTTTATCACCCGGGCGCCGGTTGCCTTCGCGATCAGTTGCGCACCCAGACAAATCCCCAGAAAGGGGACTTCCTCTTCAGCAATTCTTTTGAGCAGGATATCCTCGTCTTTCAGGAACCGGTATTTCTCCTCTTCGTACACATTCATGGGGCCGCCGAGAGAAATAACCGACTGAAAACCCTTTTCCAGCTTAGGCACTTTATCACCCTGCGAGAGGTCAATAATTTCGTATGGCAGTTTATTATCTTCCAAAAAATCCGCAAGTGTGCCTGGTCCTTCGATATCAATATGTTTTATGAATAAAATCACGGCTCTATCCAGAAAAGAATTCAAAGAATTTTTTTGCCACGAATACGAAGGTTTAAATATACCGAAGTTAAAGATTGAATACAAGTTGAAAGTGAAAGTTGAAAGCCGATCGTTCTTTCACGGGTAAAAATACTTCATCATTCGTAACAATTTAGTTTTTTGAAAAAGTAGGGGCGAAGCATTTGCCCGTTTGGGTATGAATGCATGTATGCCAATTATAGCAAATGCTTCGCCCCTACACGGCGCGGTAAACATCGCTATTATTGGAATTTTTCAAAAAACTAAATTGTTACCATCATTCAACATTCCTTGCTCGATATTCGTTATTCGGCCTACTCCTTTTCAATAGGAAAGAGATGCGGCTCGTCACTCTGCAGCTACAGCTTTGAAATTCCTAACGTCAATTTAGCTCCTGGACAAATCTCTCCACAGTATGATCACAGAGCGTGGTGCAGCCCGGCAGGAATGATCGGGAACCGGTGGCGATGTCTGCCATTCGGAGATGTCATTTGGTGAATCAAGGGAAGTGTCAATCCACCGGCGCCAGGGATTCTTTCCCCCATTCTCTGCCGATGGCAGTTCAAAATCGAGAGGTTCCCAGTATGCATTCATGATCATGTGGAAGAGAAACCTTTGTTTTTTCATCTCCACAGTAAATGCCACGCTGTGCGAAGAATCACTCCAGTCCGGCTGTCCAAGTTTTGTGCCGTGCCAGGACTTGTTGGCTTCACTGACCAACTGGTTCAGGCTTATGTACCGTTGTTCGTGCCCCATGTCCCGCAGTCTCCTTCGTGCAATAAGCAATTTCACAAACCGGTGTAAACCAGCATGTTTTGTCACCAGCGTCCAGTCGAACCAACTAATATCGTTGTCCTGGCAATATGCGTTATTATTGCCGTTCTGGGTGTGCCGCACTTCGTCACCCATGAGAATCATGGGCATACCGAGCGATATCAAGGTGATTGTCAAAAAGTTTTTTATCTGCCGGTTTCGCAGTTGTTCCACTGCCGGATCATCCGTCGGCCCCTCGACGCCGCAGTTCCAGCTCAGGTTGTCGTTTGAACCGTCACGATTGTCTTCGCCGTTGGCTTCATTATGTTTGTTGTCGTAGGAAACGAGGTCATTGAGCGTAAAACCATCGTGACAGGTCACAAAGTTGATGCTTTGTTCCGCCTCGCGGTTCTCATGACCATATATCTGTGGGCTTCCCACCAGCCGGTCAGCAAAGCGCGCCAGGGAACCATCCTCGCCGCGGAAGAAGTTGCGAACATCGTCGCGAAATCGTCCATTCCACTCTTTCCAGCTATCTCCCACAAAACTGCCCACCTGATACAGACCGGCAGCATCCCATGCCTCGGCGATGATCTTTGTGCCTGCAAGAACCGGATCAGACTCAATATCCCAGAGCACGGGCGGGTTTGACATCAGGGCGCCTGATGCATCGCGTGCGAGGATCGATGCAAGGTCAAAGCGGAAACCGTCTACGTGCATCTCTTCAACCCAGTAACGGAGACTATCAACAATCATGCGGCGCACGATAGGATGATTCGCTTTGAGTGTGTTTCCCGTGCCGCTGTAATTGGCGTAACGGGAACAATCTTGCTCAAGGATGTAGTATGTGCTGTTGTCCAGGCCGCGGAAACTCAGCGTTGGCCCGGAATGGTCGCCTTCGGCGGTATGATTGAATACGACATCGAGGATGACCTCAATATCTGCCCGGTGCAGCGCCTTAACCATATCGCGAAATTCATCTACCGGACCAATCGGATCCTGACGCGAGCTGTATGCCTGATGCGGGGCAAAGAAAGATATTGGCGCATAGCCCCAGTAATTGACACGTCCCGGCGGGCAATCCTGCGCATCGAACTGGAAAACCGGGAGTAATTCGACCGCAGTAACACCGAGTTCCTGCAGATACGGAATCTTCTCAATCAAACCGGCGTAAGTGCCGCGTGTCTTTTCGGGGATGCCTGAACTGGGATGGCGGGTAAAGCCACGCACATGCATCTCGTAAATAATCGTATGCGCTGATGGCCGTTTCAGCGGAACGTCTCCTTGCCAATCATACGTTCCGGTATCCACTACCACACTTTTCATTGCCACGTCGGCATTATCGCCTGCTTTGCAGGCAGCTTCCCGGCTGTAATTCCCGGGAACAACAACGCCACGGCCATAGGGATCGAGAAGGATTTTGGCGGGATCGAACCTCATCCCCTTGTCAGGCTCATATGGGCCGCGTGCCCGATATCCATAAAGCTGCCCGGCCCGAATGCCTGGCACAAAGACATGCCAGTAATGATAGGTGCGGCCGGACCAGGGATCAATTTGAATAATGCGAGACGGCTTTTTGTCGTCTTCGCTGTTAAAAAACACCAGTTCCATGCCCGTAGCGCTACGGGAATAAACGCTGAAGTTTACGCCGTCCTCGCGAACGGTTGCGCCGAGCGGTGAGCTTCGGCTCTTTGTATCAACGGGTATCATCTGTGCTCCTTTCTCCAGTATGGCGTGGCTCTTGAGAATCGTATATCCCGCAAAGGCATGAGAAAAACCCCTCATTGCATCAAAAATATACATTCATTATACAGATCTTAAAAACATTTACAAACACTCTTTGTCGTATTATTTATTTGGTAATAATTTAGTAGGGGAGAAGCATTTGCCGTCTTGTGGTATGAACACAAGTATGCTCATGATAGCAAATGCTTCGCCCCCTACACTGAGCGGCAAACATCGCTATTATTTGTATTTTGTAACAAGCCGTTTGAAAAATGCCATTAAATAAACCCTTGGCTGGTTCAATCGTCCCCGATTGAACCGAAACGTTTGATATAATTCCGTTTCACAGCACGAGCTTCAGGGTATCGTTCAAATATATGGTTCAATCGTTCGACTGAGCGCTCACGACGAAGTCTG
>CAZBCT010000114.1:0-9621 GCA_964490485.1 uncultured Candidatus Brocadia sp.
CATCAATTTGTCTTGTCTGCTTATCGGCAAAGTGAAAATTTTCCCAAAAAAGAGATGTATGGGTTAACCTCCCAATTCAGGCGAGCGGCTATTTCTATTCCAGCTAATATAGCCGAAGGTTTCAGGAAAAAAAGCAAACCAGATAAGTTTCGTTTTATGAATATATCCCAGGGTTCTATTGAAGAGTGTCGTTATTATTTGATTCTTGCTAAAGACCTGGGGTATATTGATACAAAAACATTAATTTCCCAACTGGAAGAAGTAAGCAAACTCTTAGATTCATATTCAAATGCTATTCTGACTTCTGTCTCCTGACTTCTGACTCCTTGTTGTTGAACCTGTGTATCCTTTGAAGGAGCACGGCTTTTTAAATTATGGTAATTATATAGAAATATGCAAAAGGACATCCTCAGGTCAATCCCACCAGTCAATGAACTCCTTGAGTCGCCGGAGATATCGAAATTTACTGATAGGTATCCAAGGGTGCTGGTAGTTGAAGCAATACGCGCAGTCTTGGAAGACATCCGGCAATCCCTGACGGATAAAAAAGAATTTGCCGAAACACAGGCAATTGATCTGTCTCCACAAAGACTCTATCATCTTGTTCAACAATCCCTCCAACAAAAATTCTGTGGCATTGAGTATGCCATTAATGCAACGGGCATTATCCTTCATACCGGACTCGGCAGGGCACCGCTGGCGGATGAGGCGGCAAAGCAAATACAAGACGTCCTAAGAGGCTTCAGTACTTTAGAAATTGAAAAGTATGGTGGCAGGCGGGGGATTCGGTATCATTTTATTGAGCAACTTATCTGTATGATTACCGGGGCCGAATCGGCATTAGTCGTCAACAACAACGCCGCAGCCGTCTTATTGGCTTTGGATACCCTTGCCAGGGGCAAGGAGGTCATCATTTCCCGTTCCCAGCTTGTTGAGATCGGGGGATCATTCCGCATGCCCGATGTCATGTCTAAAGGGGGAGCTCTATTGGTCGAGGTGGGGACGACCAACAAGACCTATCTCACCGACTATAGCAACGCCATTACCGAGCGTACAGGGCTTATTTTGAAAGTGCATCAAAGTAACTTTAAAATCGTAGGTTTTACAGAGACGGTGGATTTAAAAGACCTTGTTTCGCTGAGTCAAACCAGGAATATCCCCGTGATATACGATCTGGGAAGCGGTGCATTGATTGACTTGGAAAAATTTGGATTGCCCTATGAGCCAACCGTGCAGGAAAGCATAAAGGCGGGTGTGGATGTTGTTACGTTTAGCGCAGACAAATTGTTAGGAGGTCCTCAGGGTGGCATTATTGCGGGGAAAAAGAAATGGGTCGACCTGCTAAAAAAGAATCCATTGACCCGTGCGCTCCGTGTGGGGAAATTGACCATTGCAGCACTGGAGGCAACATTAAAACTGTATCTGGAAGAGAACCTTACTGTACAAAAGATCCCTGTACTTCAAATGATGCTAACCCCGGTTGATACAATCGAAGAACGATGCAAAAGATTCATAGACGGGTTAACCTCTGAGACAAAGGCTTGCATGGATATTACCATTATTGATGGCTTTTCAGAGATGGGTGGCGGGTCATTGCCGGGAGAGGGGATTTCCACAAAGCTCATCTCTCTTCGTTCGGAAAAAATAGATACCGGTGAAATAGCTGTACGACTGCGGGTCAATGCTCCCCCTATCTTTGCCAGGATTGAGCAAGACCGTGTGCTCCTGGATATGCGTACGGTGTATGATAATGAAGTTGATACCATTGCCGGGGCATTAGAAAATATCTGCGGTTTTTAAGAAAAGGTATTGTTCAAATTTCCCTTTTTATTGTTAAACTATTTGATACAATTACGTTAGTAACTTACCCTTTTTCTCCAAAGAGGCTTATATGGGTGTTTATGAAGAGGTAAAACAGGCATTACAGGACATTGTAGCGCCGGAATTGAAAGCACTGCAGGTCGAGATAAAGCGTCTCGATGAAAAAATTGACTCATTCGATGGAAAATTAAATGCACGCATGGATTCGTTAGACAAAGGCATAAATGCGCGAATAGATTCGTTGGACAAAAGCCTAAATACGCGAATAGATTCGCTGGACAAAAGCCTAAATGCACGCATGGATTCGATGGACTACAAAATCGATTCGTTAGATGAAAAAGTAAATGGACGCATTGATTCGATGGACAAAAGCTTAAATGGACGCATTGATTCGTTAAAGGCAGAAATAACGACAGAGATAAAACGGTTAGACGAAAAAATAGATATTGCCATCCAGATACGAGAACGGCTTGCAGCCATAGAAGGCAGGTTTGAAGAACGTGAAAGAAGGCGCCCGCCCGCAAAGACAAAAAAGTAATACAACGAATGTTCGTTCCACAGGAAATCATTGGATTGATCGTGCGATTTGACAACCATCGCGGCCATACTGTTCTGGTACATCCTCCCCAGCGGGTTCACGTTTGCAACTTGAATCCAATAATTTGATTCATCCGTCAGTTTTAATTCCCTGAGGTTATTGATTGACAAAATATCGGGTTCGGGTTGCAAACCCGACCCTGCCATAGAATAATCGATGGGGATATACAATAAATCTTCGTGTCTTGGTGGCTTTGTGTGAGGAAACAGATATCCTTTATCCTTTCTCTTCCGACTCTCTCGGGTTCTGTTCCTGTGGGTCATTCCCACACAAGTGGGAATCCAGAAAAGTAGCGAAAGACTGGATTCCTGCTTTCGCAGGAATGACAATTTACTTTTTTCGTTCACTATATATGGTCAATTGGTTTATAAACTTTATCCTATGCCCAAATGGCTGTATAATACCTTACCTGTAAATATTACATGTACTAATAGCCGTATAATAAGATGGCTATTAGTACGCCTAATTCATGTTTATGCGGTAACATCAGGCTAACAAGAGGTCATTGAACACGTTACATGACGATCCTTTATCACTATTGTTCAAACAATGCTTTTCACTCAATCATAGAGAACCACAGGATTTGGTTATCATCGCTTTCATTGTCAAACGACTCGATGGAAGGAAAACTCGTTGTCGAGATATTTGCGCGCATTGCTAAAGCTGATGGACTTGATCAAGCTACGACGCATCGACTTCTAGACTCAGTTTCTATACTAGAACAGGGTATCGATGGCTTGGGCTTCTGCCTTTCGGAGAATGGAGATCTATTGAGTCAATGGCGCGGGTATGCAGCTGATGCTACTGGTGTTTCCATTGGATTCTCCAAAAATTATTTAGATCATGCAAGCCGGGCCCCGGAAAAATCAGGCTTTACGTTGCAGAAAGTTGAGTACGACCTTGAGATCCAAGAGAACTTAATAAAGCCAACCTACATAGAAATCAAGAAACTCATAAATGAAGGTGCGTTTAAATCTCCTGGAAAGCGCAGCTTTTTTGATGTGCGAAATGATGATGAAGTAAAAAGAGATGATGAAAAGATTAAGGGTGCATCCTCGCGATTGCCTTGGACAGTATTAACCCTTATTGTAAACCTATTTTTATTGAAAACTAGCGCGTTTCGTGAAGAGCGCGAGTGGCGTTTGATTTCTTATTTTGTGAAAACGGGAGACGATATGTGCTCTTTTCGGGCTCTGAATGATCGAATAGTCCCATTTAGAGAATTTAAGCTACTTGAATCAGAAAGCGGTTCCATTGTGGAGGTGATTCTTGGCCCCAAGAATACAACACCCAATTACGTAATGGAGAGCTTTTTAAAGCAAAAGGGCTTTGCTAATGTAAAAATCGTTCGTTCTGAAGCTACATATCGATGATCATGCGAGATTTACCACTCAGCCAGGATAGGCACCGCCTACCAAAAATTAAGTAATCGGGGTTGATTCCGCAAGAAGGACATGTCCTCGCGGAAACTGAGATTGGATCGAAAGGTTTTGGCAAATAATTCGGTAAAGATAAATGTAGAGCTTACGCATTCTAATTGACAAGCCTCGCGTAACGGATAACGTGTAATGGATAAAATGGAGCGCTATGGTTTACAGGAGTCACGATGAAGCTGAACTTTGAGTGGGACGAAGGGAAGGCGAAAGCGAATCTTAAAAAGCACAGAGGCGGTTTTGAGGAGGCCACAACAGTTTTCCTCGATCCATTTTCAATGACAATTCCTGATCCTGATCATTCAGAGGGATGGGGGAACAACGATATATTTGACATTGGGAGTTCTGATAAAAGGCAAATGCTCGTAGTGGTTTATACCGAACGAGGCGCGAACATACGTATTATCAGTTGTCGTAAGGCAACATCATCGGAACGGAAACTTTATGAAAAAGAAAGTAACTAAGACGGTACAAATGGAGGCGGGCAATATGCGCGCCGAATACGATTTTATTGATGGAGTGCGTGGCAAACATTACAGAGCCATGGAAGGCGGGTATACAATCACTATTCACAAGGAAGACGGCACTACTATTACTAAGAACATAACGCCAAAAGAGGGCGCGGTTGTATTGGAGCCAGATATTCGAGCATATTTCCCAGACTCGAAATCTGTGAATAGGGCTCTGCGTTGTTTAATACCTCTGCTGCAAAAAAACGAAGAGCAAAGGCGAAGAAAGCCTAAAAAGTCATTCCAGCGGACGCTCCCTGTCGTCGCGTTGCTGAATTTGTTTGTCACGCAGAGGGACCATGAGAAATCGTGCTGAAGGAGAAATTCTATGTCTTATAACGATGTAAATTATGAATGGACAAAAAAGGGAGGCACTCTAAGCGATAAGACTGCTTTTAAAGAATTTGGATTGACACAAAATGATATCATAAAAGCCATTAATGAGGGAAAGCTCCAATTTAGAGAGGGCAGTATATACGGAAATCCATATCTTAGACTGCTTAGATCGGAAGTTGAAAAATTGACTTCAGAAAAATTTGGGAAAGATTTGTTTCATAAGAAAAAGGCCAAGAATGAATTGAAAATAATAAATAAAGAACTGAAAGAATTAAAATCGAAGATTGCGGGACTCGAAATGAGAAAAAATGAATTAACTCAAATCACGAAAGCATAATACCTCATTCAGTTTGGTAGCCGGGTAGGCACCGCTTAGCAAAAATTAAGCAATTTGAAGGAGCTTTTTGACATATCACATCAAGAGGCAATCTGTCGAAGAGATTCTTAGTATGTAGCCGATGGGTAAGAATAATTATCAAGCTACGCGATTATGGAAAAATGACAGGATGGCTGATTTCAGGATTTATTTCTTCAACACTATCAGAAAGAACGGTGTAAGGTGATGAAAAACTTGTTTTGCGGTCGTGTGCCTCAGGGAGGTAACGGCCTGTGGCATAGAACGATTTTTCCTTTTTTCCTTTCAATAATACCATTAACGCCAATGCCTCTTTTCGCAGAACAAGGCAATACGTGTAAAAACTTAAAGGAAAAGATGCCTCTTGAAGTCCAAAAACTTCAGATGCCTTTTATAGCCAATAATGGCCAGGTTGATGAAAGAATCCTTTTCTATGCACAGACCTTCGGGGGAACGGTGTTTGTGAATAAAGACGGGGAGATCGTCTATTCATTGCCGGAAAGCAGGCACGGTAGCGAGGGGACAAAGGATCGGGAAGGAAATCAGACACAAAATCACCTGATGCAGGACGCAAGGGGTATTGCCCTTAAAGAACAACTCGTGGGCGGTACAATTGATGAAATCAAGGGCGCTTCGAAATCCGTAGCCACCGTGAATTTCTTTACCGGAAATAACCCGTCACAATGGCGGAGCAATATACCAACGTATGAGGTTGTCGAAATGGGCGAGGTGTATGAGGGGATAGAATTAAGGCTGAAGGCGTATGGAAACAACGTAGAAAAGGTCTTTACGGTAAAACCGGACGCAAACCACGAGACGATAAGAATCAGAATGGAGGGCGCGCAGAGATTGATGGTAAACACGGCAGGCGAGCTTGTTGCAGAGACGGAATTAGGCGCCGTGAAGTTCACAAAACCCGTTGCATACCAGGAGATTGAAGGAAAACGGGTGGATGTGGTGGTTGAATACAATCTTTTAAATCCGAAATCCAAAATCCAAAATCCAAAATCCGAATACGGTTTTAAGGTGGCAGGTTATGACAGGAAGAAAGCCCTCATCATCGATCCCCTTCTTGCATCAACATACCTGGGCGGGCCGTATGAGGATCGTGGCAAGTCAATTGCCGTTGATGCAGAAGGAAACGTCTTTGTGGCTGGAGAAACCTTGTCGTCGGAATTTCCAACGACACCGGGTGCCTATCGCACGTCACGCAAAGGAAATACCGACGTCTTTGTGTCGAAGTTCAACAGCGGGCTGACGCACCTGCTGGCGTCTACGTTCCTGGGCGGGGCTCTTAATCACGAACGCACTTGTTCGATTGCCATCGACGCCGGAGGAAACGTCTATGTGGCAGGCGCTACGTATTCAACAGACTTTCCCGTAACACGAGGCACGTATGATGCGACCGGTAACGGGCGGTGGGATATATTTGTATCGAAGTTGAACAATGGGTTGACGAACTTGCTGGCATCCACATTCCTGGGTGGAAACGAAGATGACTCTGGTTATTCAATTGCCATTGATGCCGATGGAAACGTCTATCTGACTGGCGAAACCTTATCGTCCAACTTTCCTACGGCACCTGGCGCGTATGATACCTCTTACAACGGTGGTTATTATGATGCCTTTGTGTCGAAGTTCAACAGTGGGCTGACGAGCTTGGTGGCATCCACGTTCCTGGGCGGTGGTTCCGGTGATTATGGCAGAGCGATTACCGTCGATGGCGCTGGAAACGTCTTTGTTACCGGCAATACCTGTCCAAAAGACTTTCCTGCAACACCGGGCGCGTATGATACCTCTTACAATGGTGGTAATGACGACGTCTTTGTATCAAAGCTCAGCAGTGGGCTGACGAACCTGCTGGCATCTACGTTCCTGGGTGGGTATTCTAATGATCATGCTACGGCAATTGTCACCGATACCGGAGGAAACGTCTATGCGACCGGCGAAACGGTGTCACCAAACTTTCCCACAACGGATGGCGCTTATGCTACAACCTGCAAACGCGGAACTAAGGATGTTTTCGTTTCAAAGTTCAATAATCAACTGAGAAGTCTGTCTGCATCCACACTCCTGGGTGGGGATGCTCATGATTATGGTAAGGCAATTGCCGTTGATGCCGGTGGAAATGTCTATGTGGCAGGCAACACCAGCTCAACAGACTTTCCCGCAACACCCGGTGCTTATGATACCACGCCTAATGGCAGCAGTGACGTCTTTGTATCGAAGTTCAACAGTGGACTGGCGAATTTGCTTATGTCCACATTTCAGGGCGGGTCTCGCCCTGATTTTGGCAGTTCCATTGCCATCAGTGCCGAAGGATACGTCTATGTGACCGGCGAGACCTTGTCTCCGGACTTTCCTGTGACGCCAGGCGCTTATGATACGTCTTATCAGAGATGCGAGGACGTCTTTGTGTCGGGCTTTAACGTCGATCTTTCCACCGATAAGGCAAACAAATAAGGTTTTTACTGGCCAATATTATAACCCATGAAACAGGCTACTCCTCAACAACTAATTCACGCACATCATATTGAGCATATAATCATCGGGACGGCAGGGCATATCGACCATGGAAAGACGTCCCTGGTGAAGGCATTGACGGGTATTGATACCGACAGGTTGCCCGAAGAAAAAAAACGTGGGTTGACCATCGATTTAGGTTTTGCCTATCTGGACCTCGATGAAAACCGAAGGGTGAGCATTGTAGATGTGCCGGGACATGAGCGTTTTGTGAAAAACATGCTGGCAGGCGCCACCAGCATTAACCTCGTATTATTCGTCATCGCGGCTGATGACGGCGTCATGCCTCAAACCATTGAGCACCTGGAAATCATAAATCTCCTGGGTATCACACACGGACTCGTTGCCTTAACAAAAAAAGACCTGGTCACCGATGAATGGCTGGCATTCGTTCAAGAGGATATTAAAAATATGTTGACGGGCACATCACTGGAGCATGCGCCGGTTATCCATGTGTCGGCGACCACCGGCGAAGGGGTTGAGACTTGCAAGGCGAAAATAAAAGAGCTCATTGCTCAGATACAGACCCAAAGCGGCGCTCGTGTTTTCCGAATGCCCATCGACCGGTCTTTTACCATCTCAGGATATGGTTGTGTTGTTACTGGCCCTATCCTGGGCGGTCAGGTTTCCGTAGAAGATGAAATCGAAATACTGCCCATCAAAAAGACCTTACGCGTGCGGGGGATTGAGGTGACGGGGGAACGGGTCGATACTGCCTTTGCAGGACAACGGACGGCAATTAACCTTTCGGGCATCAAGTCTGCCGAAATCAGACGCGGTTACGAACTCTCAATACCCGGATACCTGCAACCGACGAACATCGTCGATGCCACATTACAATTGATCAGAGGCGCAAAAAACCCCCTGAAAAACAGGACGAGGATTCGGTTCCATATCAATACTTCGGAGGTGATGGGACGCGTTGTTTTACTAGATAGAGACACGTTAAAACCCGGCGAAGAAGCTTTGTGCCAGTTCCTTCTGGAAGGTCTTATTGCAACTGAAAGGGCAGACCGGTTCATTATCCGATCCTATTCTCCGGCTTATACCATTGGCGGTGGCAAGGTTTTGAGACACAATACGGTACGGCTAAAACGTTTTCAGGAAGAGACGCACAAGACGCTGAGAATCCTGGCCAGTAGCAATCTTTCCGATATCGTAGAACAGGGTTATTTGAATGGGAGAGGCGAACGGTTGTTCGTTCCCACGATAGATGATATTTCGAGACAGGTCAATATTCATCCTGCAACTGCTGAGGATGTTACCGTAGGATTAGTAAAGAGGGGGATTCTTTTGAAATTTCTTATCGAGGGCAAAGACGTTATTGTCCATCGTGATGTTATCGCTTCACTGAAGCAAGTGATCCTGAATATCCTCAAGGCCTTTCACAAAGAAAACCCTTTAAAAGCGGGTATCGAAGAGACCCATCTCAAGACACTGGTGGCCGCAGGCTCCGCACCTGCGCCAGATACTTCAAAAGCGCTGAGAGGGGAACTCCGGCACATACCAATTTCCGGAAAGGATATTTCACCTCTCCTGACTACCGCGGTGCTCTCTGCATTGAAAAACGAAAAGGCCATGAAGGCTATAGACAACAAGCTATCGCTCATGGACTTTCGGGTTGAGGTATCTGCGAAAGACCGGGGGGTAGCAGATAAGGTTGAAGAGGTCTTTTTAAAAGCGGGATTTACCCCTCCTGCACTGGAGGAGATAAACACAAAATTTGGCGTTCCCGGCAAGGCTGCCGTCTCGTTGCTTGTTGAACAGAAGAGGCTTGTTGCGGTGGAGAATGGCCTCTACTTTCATGCAACGGTGCTGAGTAAAATAAAAGAAATGATCAGGGCGCATATCGCCAAAAATGGCCCTATGAGTGTAGCGCAGTTCAGGGATTTGACCAAGACCACCCGCAAATACGCCGTCCCTTTGCTTGAGTATTTAGATGCCATCCATTTTACCAAGAGGACGGGTGACGTGCGGATCGTGTTGTGAACCAAATACCTGTCACAACACAACCGCAAGCAAAAACATCTCTCTCCTTGTAAGGAG
>CAZBCT010000115.1:0-9567 GCA_964490485.1 uncultured Candidatus Brocadia sp.
GTCTTGGCGCTGAGGCCACAGGCTGGTGCAAGGATATCGACACCGGAACTTAACAGATTCATTGATATCTTTTGTATCTTGTCAACTGGCCCGTTTTGCAGGAGTATAGTGCTTACGTTACCCATCAATTTTTTACCGGGAATTGCGTTCCGCACCTCTTTTATGTTTACAACGGAATCTATACTGATACATTCCGAATCTAGCCTTTTGAGTGATTCGTAGACAGGAGTTACATTTCCGCATATATGCACGATAACGGGTTTGCCAAGCGTATGCACACGAGTTATCATCTTATTCAGGTAGCGAAGTGCAAACTCATTGAACATATCCGGACCAAGTATTTCCCCGGTTGCAGAAGGATCGGACATTACGATAAGGTCAGCTCCGTTTCTGATAAGCGCCTCGCCATACCTGATACCGTTATCTGTCAGAAAATCAAGCATACGGTGAACTTCTTCAGGCTTCTGTCTGAGCGCCTTGAAGAGCAGGGATGCATCTATCAGAGAAGTTGCAAGGCTTAACGGACCCACCAGGTTTCCTATTACGGGGATATCCGGATGTCCTTTGCTCAACAGTGAAGTACAGGCGAGAATAGAAGGAAGACGGTCATCTTTATCAGGATTTAATTCTTGTAAAGTCCTCCAATCTTCAACGGATTTTAACGGATAGCGTATCATATGAGGTTCGGTGACCTCGTCACCATCTTCCACCTCACCACCAAGGGCTTCTGCCTCAACCGTCATACAGAATGGGATGCCAAGGTTTTCGATCCCTGTCTCATGATGCATGGAAATCGAAAGCTCTGCCATTTTCCCCGCATCTCTGTGTGCCGCTGGCCAACGGCAATCCGTCTGATCCATCACTTCTTTGCAGGCCATGGTCATCATACCCCCCGGGGCGATAACCGGTGGTCTGTCAACCTGCTCGTTACGAAGAATTTTCAGGAGTCGTTCTTTTTCTGTCATAATATATGTATGTTAATGTTAAGGAATTTCAAACAAAGATTCTTCGGTCGCTTCACTCCCTCAGAATGACACTGTTTGTCGTTCTGAGCGAAGCGAAGAATCTAATTAACATGAATCGGAAGCCGTGCAAACCTTCTCCCTGCCTCAAGAAAGGCAATCATATTCTCGTGTGGTGTCTTAAGCGGCACTTCACATCCGGTAGCCAGCACAAATCCCTTGGGGTTGTCGGATGCCTTCATCATACAATCCCTCACCATGTTGGTTATAACATCAGGATTTCCCTTGAGCATGCCATCTGCCGGGCTGACATTCCCCATGAGGCAAACCTTGTCTCCTACCAGGTCCTTTGCTTCTTTCAGATCAATATTGTCAATACTCAGAATATCCGCTCCGCTCTCCGCCATGCATTGTATTACCCTTTTTGTCTTTCCGCAGATATGGAGCACACCAGGGAGACCATACGAATGAATATGTGCATATACCTCTTTTAAATAGGGCAGTACGAACTCCCGAAAGTGCTTTTCGCTGATCATAGAACCGGTAGCTATGGGTTCAACGGTCACTGGCACACCGCCCGCCTTTACATAGGCATCAATAAGATTTTTCACCGACTGGGTAGCAACGTTCATTACGGCATGAACCAGTTCCGGGTCTGTGTAGAGTTCTTTAATAAAGGTCTCCGTTCCCCGCAAAGCCGCAGCGGTTGTAAAGGGAGCCCCAATGACGGGTACAATAAAGACCTCATTTCCAATGGCATCGACACAGCGCTTCACCGCCTCCAGGTACACCGGGAGCCTCCCATCCTTCTCCGGATTTACCGGTTTAAGCTTCGTGACGTCTTCCCGTGTTTGGAGAAACGGGGTTTCTACCTGCGGAGCATCATCATCGGGAAAATACATCTTCGTGCCCATAGCTTCAGCCAGGGTAGAAGTGGTAGAAAAGATATAAACGATATCGTGACGATATTTTTTAAAGCAGGCGATATTTGCGTCTCCCATATTCCTGCCATTGGTACAGAAGTCTTTTACGTTGAGGTTTAAACTCCTGGCGGCAAAGTTAAGAATCAGGGGACTTACGAGAAGTCGGTCGGTCTTTTTCCCTTGCAGGATTGCCAGCATCCTTTCTTTTGGCGTCATTTCATCGGCAGGATTCATCGCATGCCTCCCCGGTTTTTCCTTATGCCCACGAGTTCCGGAGTTTTTATCGCTAGGGGTATCTGAATGCCCTGAAACATGCACTTTGCAACCTTGACTGCCTCGGCAGCGTTCTTTGCATATCCATCGGCGCCAATATTTTTTGCAAAACCAGGAGATATGGGACCACCGCCAACCATGACCCTGGATAATATCCCTGCTTTTTTTAAGTCTTCAATTACCACCTGCATGCCATCCATCGTTGTGGTCATGAGGGTAGAAAGGCAAACGAGGTCGGCGTTTAACTCCCCGGCGGTGTCAATAAACTTTGCATACGGAACATTCCTGCCGAGATCATGGATTTCGAATCCAGCGTTATCCAGCATGATTTTTACCAGATTTTTCCCGATATCATGAGTGTCACCTTTTACGACACCGATAACCACCTTTTTCTTGTGATACGCAGACTCCTTGGGAAGATACGGCTTGAGCACCTCAATGCCTGCATACATGGCATCGGCGCAAAGAAGTATTTCCGGGACAAAGTATTCCTCGTTCTCGAAGAGTTCGTTGACCTTATCCATCCCTCTTGCAAGACCGTCCGTTATTGCCTCATAGGGATCAATATGAGCGTTTACGGCTTCAGTAGCCGCTTTGCTGGCACGCGTCATATCCATATCAATTACGGCTTGAGCCAAATTATGTAAAATATCCGATTTCTCCATGTGCATAGACACCTCCTGATATTATCTTGAAAAAATTCAAAAACTGTCCAATAAACTATTGGAAGAAGGACGGTGTTTTTTCGTTGCAGAACAATACTGAGATGGATAAAGGGAGGAACTCTTATCGGATTGACAGACGCGTTGCACGGCAAAAGATTGCTATGCAACCTGGAGGACTGTTTATGAATGGATTACCCAGAGTCCGCACCTTATCCCCTGAATCTGGAAATGGCACCGCCACTTCAGTAGGTATGCTCACCCATACTTGAGCAACATAGCTGTTTTCCAGTTCATGGCTGGACTCCTAAAACGGTGATGTAACTTACGGAAATAAACTCACGGTACGATGGTACACGGAAATCAAAACCAGTTCAAGAAATTTACCATTTCTCGATTATAACACTGTACAAAAACTTCATTTTTTGTAACACTTTAGTTTTTTGAAAAATTTCAATAAAATACGGCTTTAACCATCATCGATGGACAAGGCATATACCATGAGAAACACACCCCTAATCCCCTCTTTTTAGAGGGGACTTCTGCTCTCCCCTCTAGAAAGAGGGGTCGGGGGTGTGTTTGAAACCATCAAACACTTTGTCCGTACCGTAAAACCAAAAACAGATTGAATTTTTTTTGCAAATTTTAACAACCCCCTTCGCCCCCTTTGTTAAGGGAGATCAATCGGAATGTTTTCCTTTACTAAAGGGGGGGTGCGATGTAGCTGCACTAAGGTATATTCGCCAGAACTTTCTCCATAATACAGGGGCAAAGTGCCGGATATTTCGTTATGAGAGGAACCCCCTCCTTTGCCAACAAAGGCTGCTTACCGAAAAGAGCCTGAGATAAGGTGTTCGATTAAACGATGTCCCTCCTTGATATGGAGACCGGAGGTCTTGGCATTGGTTTCACTGTAAGGAAGCCCGATACCTTTCTCTATTCCAGTACCATAAGCCACAAAAGGAACAGATTCGGGGGTATGGGTTCGTTTAACAATAGGCGTATAATGGTCCGGAAGCACCAGGATGCGCAGGTCGCTGAATCTGTTTTTTGCCTCAAGAAGCGGACCGATTATCTTACTATCTATTTGTTCAATAGCCAATATCTTCTCATGAACGTTTCCTTCATGACCCGCTTCATCGGGTGCCTCGATGTGAACTAAGACAACGTCGTGGGTTTCCAGCGCCTTGATGGCATACTGTCCCTTATTGGCGTAGTTCGTGTCAAAATAACCGGTAACACCAGGCACCTGGATAATGTCCCATCCCAGATAGCAGGCGATGCCCTTAATCAAATCTACGGCAGTAATGACGGCTCCTGTGAGATGAAATCGTTCCTTGAACGTGGGCATGTTGGGCCGGTGCCCCTGCCCCCATAGCCAGATCATATTCGCGGGGTTTTCTTCCAGGTCAATACGAACCTTATTTACCTCATGATTCGATAGGTATGACCGGGACCGCTCCATAAGATCGGTAAGAATTTCACCTCCATTTCCTTTTGGGAGATGCTTTTGAATTGACTCTCCCATAATGTCATGAGGCGGAAAACATTTGGCATCCATTTTTTGAGTGCCTTTATATACCATGACATGGCGATAGCTCTTGCCGGTGTAAAATCGGATAATGTCATTGCCCAAACGTTCATTGAGCAGCTTGATAAGAACAGACGCTTCGTCGGTTTTTATGTGGCCGGCACAAAAGTCCTCCAGAATATCTGCATTGGCAGTAATAAAGTTGCAACGGAATGCCCAGTCGCCTTCGTTTAACTGAATGCCAATGCTGGCTGCCTCGAGGGGTGCGCGTCCCGAATAGTATTCCCTGGGATTATAACCCAGTAAGGTAAGATTAGCGACATCGCTGCCAGCGGGAAATCCGCCTGGAATGGTTCGAACAACGCCAAGTTGGCCATTTTGAGCGAGATAATCCAGGTTGGGGGTACGGGCAGTTTCAACGGGGGTCCTGCCGCCGAGTTTGTCTATGGGATAATCTGCCATCCCGTCAGGAACAACAATACAGTATTTCACGAGTCCTCCTGCTCTTCTACACGGAGAAATTTTGTATGGTCTTTTATGGTATCGAGTTGTTTAATTTCTGCAAGCGCCTTTTGCAGATTGCCTTCTTCTGCAAGGTGAGTCATCATTACCAAAGGAACAGTACCATTCTCTCTGGCCTTATGCTGAATAACCGAGGCAATGCTGATCTGATACCTTCCCAGAATGCCGGATATTGTTGCGAGCACCCCAGGCTTGTCGACAACAGAGAACCGCAAATAATAACACGTTTTAAACTGCAGGACATCCGCTATGGGAAAATGTTCGGGATGCCCGGAAAAGGTTTTCATGGCAGTAAACGTGATGCCCGCTCTTCCCAGAGCAACATCCACGAGATCTGCGACCACTGCGCTGGCAGTGGGCATCTGCCCCGCCCCTTTACCATAGAGCATCGCTTCCCCCACAGCGCTCCCGGTTATGCAGATAGCGTTAAAAACACCATTAACTGAGGACAGCGGATGGTCATGAGGAAGGAGGGTAGGATGGACGCGAAGTTCAAGTTTGTTCCCTCTTTTTTTTGCAATTGCCAGGAGTTTTAAGGTATATCCCAGTTCGTGTGCATACCAGATATCAGACAGGTCTATCGCGCTAATACCTTCGTGATAGATGCTATTGTAATCAAAGTCTGCCCCAAAACCAATCCTTGCTAAAATAGCAAGCTTATGCGATGAGTCGATGCCTTCGACATCCATGGTGGGATCTTTTTCTGCGTACCCCAGCTTTTGCGCCTCAGCAAGGGCGTCGCCATATTTAACATCCTCTTTGGTCATCTTGGTGAGAATGTAATTGGTTGTTCCATTTACAATACCAAAGATAGATTCGATCCTGTTGGCAATAAAACCGTCTCTCAAGGCGGCAATGATAGGTATCCCGCCGCCCACACTCGCCTCGAAGGAAATGCTCTTGCCGTGCTGTCGCGCCTTATGAAAGAGTTCTGAGCCATGGAGGGCTAAAAGCATTTTGTTTGCCGTCACAACATCTTTGCCCTTTTCAAGGGCTGTAGTAATAAGTTCTTTCGCCGGATGTAACCCGCCGATCAGCTCTACAACAACCTGGATATCCGGGTTGTCCAGAAGGTTCCTGGCATCAGTGGTAAAGAGAATATCTGATGGTACGTTTAATTTACTTTTTACCTCAGGGTTACGATCGGCAATTCCCTTTAGTACCGGCACACAGTCAAGTTTTTCCAGAAGGGGTGAATTTTTTTCGAGAAGAATTTTTACTACTCCTGCCCCCACGGTTCCCATGCCTATGAGCCCAACATTGAATGTTTTCATGAAGTATTGGTTCCTTTATACTTTTCATTACCAGGAAATAGTGGCACACAATGCGTGGAATATGAAATTGGGCAAATATTTCCCTTGTGTGCCTGAGTTTACCGGATAGATGATCCAAGCGATTTCAGGCATCTCTCTTTCATCTTTAAAGCATTTACTATACCGAATAAAATTGTTTATTGTCAACAGATTTTGTAAACAATAAAGTGGGACGTATGTCTCTGGGGTAATTTTTCTTGTAATGTCTGAATAGGTCTGTTACATTATTCCGCAAAAGCTATCTCCGGTGATTTTAGACAAGAACTTTAGGGGTATATGTCAAGCTTTCAGCAGAGAGATATTATTTCTATCAGACATTTCAACAAGGAAGAAATATTATATATCCTTGATTTGGCGAAGCGGATGGAACAAACGGACCATGCCGAGATACTGAAGGGTAAGGTGCTTGCCTCTTTATTTTTTGAACCTTCAACACGGACAAGACTAAGCTTTGAATCATCCATGAAGCGTTTGGGAGGCATGGTAATTGGCTTTGCAGAGTCAGGTGTCTCTTCGGCAGCCAAGGGTGAATCTTTGAGTGATTCTGTAAAGATTGTAGAAGGCTATTGCGACATCATTGTTTTACGACACTATCTCGAAGGTTCTGCCCAATTGGCGGCAGATGTGGTAAAAGTACCGGTAATTAACGCCGGGGACGGTGCGAATCAGCATCCAACACAGACCTTTTTGGATCTTTACACCATTCAGAAGACAAAAGGGACGCTCGAAGGACTAACGATTGGATTTTTAGGTGACCTGAAATATGGCAGGACGGTACATTCACTTGCTTACGCCCTGGCGTATTTTGGCGCTGAAATGTATTTTATTTCACCACCCAGCTTACGCCTTCCAGGCGATTTTATTGAGGCGCTAAAAGACCGGAAGGTAAAATGCCACGAAAACGAATCGCTCATGGGAATAAGCAAACGACTGGACGTAATTTATTGTACCAGGATACAAAAGGAACGGTTTGCAGACCCAATCGAATTTGAGAAAGTTCGCGGTATCTATCGGCTGAGCAAGACAATGCTTGAAGAGGTTGGTATTAAGGGAGATTTGAAGGTGTTGCATCCTTTGCCACGCGTAGATGAAATGGATGACAGCCTGGATGCTACTGATTTTGCCGTATATTTTCATCAGGCACGCAACGGTGTTCCCGTGAGGAAGGCTATATTAGCCGCCGTTTTGGGGGCCATTACATGAAACATCTGGATGTTGCTGCAATTAAAGACGGATCGGTGATTGACCACATAGGCAGTAAAAGCACCCTGAAGGTTGCTGATATCTTAAATATTCAGAATGAAGAACAGGTAGTCCTCGTAGGTATGAATTTGACGAGTAAATTTCTAAAGAAAAAAGGCATTATAAAGATCGAAGGTAGAATTATTGACCAAAAAGAGGCAAACAAAATTGCCCTCATCGCACCGAATGCGACGGTCAATATTATTAAGGATTACGAAGTTGTTAAAAAATTCAAGACGGTAATTCCGGAGACGATCGAAGGCATGGTTAAGTGTTTTAATCCTAATTGTGTAAGCAACCATAACAATATTAAAACAAAACAACATGTAATAAACAAAAATCCTATAAGATTACAATGCCATTACTGTGAACGTATTATGAGCGCAAATGATATCGTCCTGATTTGAATTTGGGGTAGCATAATTATAAAAAGAGTAACAATTTAGTTTTTTGAAAAAGTAGGGGCGAAGCATTTGCCAGTTTAGGTATGAATGCATGTATGCCAATTATAGCAAATGCTTCGCCCCCTACACTGCGCGGTCAACATCGCTATTGTTGGAATTTTTCAAAAAACTAAATTGTTACCAAAAAGGCGGGAGTTTTTTTGTTGCAAGTAATCACTTCGGTCCAAGCGATAAAAGAGAGCATCAAAACGCTGAAAGAGAAACGTTCGACGATTGGTTTTGTCCCAACCATGGGCGCTTTGCATGAAGGACATTTGAGCCTCGTAAGGCAGGCAAAAAAAGATAATGACACGGTGGTGGTAAGTATCTTTGTAAATCCCTTGCAATTTGGAAAACATGAGGATTTCTCCCGGTATCCGAGGACGTTTGGCAATGACTGCAATCTCCTTTCTCAGGAGGGGGTAGACATCGTATTCAATCCCAGTGCAACGGAGATATACCCGGATGGATTTTGCATCGTGGTAATTCCCGAATCCCTTGAAGATAAGCTCTGCGGCAAATCGCGTCCAGGGCATTTCCGGGGCGTCGCTGTCGCGGTACTGAAGTTCTTCAATCTCATACAACCCGACATTGCCTATTTCGGGCAAAAAGACTTCCAGCAAACCGTCGTTATCAAAAGAATCGTTTCCGATTTAAATGTTGGTGTTACGATAAAAGCACTTCCAACGATCAGGGATCAGCATGGGTTGGCCCTGAGTTCCAGAAATGCCTATCTCAGCGAAACAGAAAGGAACGAGGCCCTTTGCTTGTACGCGGCACTGACAAGGGCAAAGACTCTGGCAAATACGGGTATGACTGACACCGGAGAAATTCTCCGGGAAATGGAGAAAATTATTTCCCAAAGTGCGTCAGCCACGATTGATTATATTTCTGTCGTGCATCCCGAAACCCTTGAGTCGGTGCGAAAAGCTCAAAGCGGTGATATTGTTGCCCTGGCAGTCAGGATTGGCAAGACGCGACTTATTGATAATGTAATTCTGATGATTTTGGTTGCCTTTGTTATTATTCATTTAACCTGAATCTATTGGTTAATTGGTTTTATAGTGTTTATGATTTATGAGTAGCCTATTTTATCAGATACCTGAAATCTCAAATGCCCTATTTGGTAGTGATGTTAAACTGCTGCCTTCTGTTGATGAATTGTTTGAACTGGAACTGGCTAATTTAGAATATCGAATTTTTGATAAAGATGAACTCATAGAACGGAGTGCTTTTCTTCAATCTGTAAAGGGAAATTTAACTAACCACTTTAGGCTTTATTCTGGGCATACACAAGCACTTTCAGAAAACCGTTCTCCGCAAACAAAGAATTACTTTGAAAATGGGCAATTTTCAACGGGTTTTTAAATGCTATGAACTGTTGGTGTTGGGTTTCACTTACGTTCTACCCAACCTACAACATCTATTCGGTGGTATTGGAATTCAAAAATATCTGGTTTATTGAAAGGTGGATCCGCTTTCGCTTGATCCACCCTACTCACATTCTTTTGAGTCACAAAACCCAACATTTCCCTGATGTTCAACCAAGCCTTCACTCCTTTTTAAAAAAAGGGGCTATCCATTTCGCTGGCCCTAATGCCATAATAGCTCAATTAGTCAGCATAATCCCCACCCTATTGCCTAGTGTCTCGTCAACTCTTAAGTGTCGGATAGAGACGAGCTAGTTTTATCCTGG
>CAZBCT010000116.1:0-9433 GCA_964490485.1 uncultured Candidatus Brocadia sp.
TTTCTTGTCTCTTCATGGTTCATGAAAATAGTATACAAGAACCGTTTTGAAAAAGCCAGTTTATTTTCTTTCTTTTTTACCTGGAATTACTTGCACTTATATTTGACGTAGCTCTGGATTTAGGTATTAAATAGTTGGATTAAAAGAGGAAGATGATATAATAAAAGAACTTTTCAACTTTTCAGAATTCATTTTTTCACTCTACGCAGGAAAATGCTATGACAAAGATATATATGGACAATGTTTCGGGCACTCCCATGCATCCGAAAGTGATAGAGGCAATAACTCCATTTTTAAAAGAGGGTTTTGGCAACCCTTCTAATTTGCATCAATTTGGAAGGACCACCAGTGAGGTAATCCAGACAGCGCGCGGACAGGTAGCCAATCTTATTAACGCAAAACCAAATGAAATCATATTTACGTCAAGCGGCACGGAGGCCAATAATTTTGCCCTGAAAGGCATATTAGCTGCGCATAAAAAGAAGGGGAACCATATTATTACTTCTGAAATAGAGCACTTTTCAGTATTGAACCCCTTGAAATCACTAGAAAAATCAGGGTATAGCGTCACATACTTAACGGTAGATAAGCATGGGATGGTAAACCCGGATGATGTGAAGAAGGCCATTACCCCTACGACGATCATGGTATCCATTATGTATGCGAACGGGGAGATTGGAACGATTGAACCTGTCAAGGAGATTGGCGCAATTACAAAAGAAAAGGGTGTCTATTTCCATACCGATGCGGTTGCTGCTGCGGGAAACATACCCATTGACGTCAGAGAAGCCCACATAGACGCCTTGAGCATGTCCGCCAACCAATTCTATGGTCCGGCGGGGGTTGGAGCGCTTTATGTAAGGGAGGGGGTAAGGATACTTCCCCTCATGGAGGGCGGTGTTCAGGAAGGTGGCCGCCGGGCAGGCACGGAAAATATTGTTGGCATTGTTGGCATGGGTAAGGCGGCAGAACTGGCAAAGGCAGAAATGAGCCAGCGCATAAATAAGGTTCAAACCTTGAGAAATCAATTGCGGGATGGTATACGAAAAAATATACATCACGTGTATGTCAATGGACATCCAACGAATCACTTGCCGGGAAACCTGAGTTTGTGCATTGAGTATATTGAAGGCGAATCGATTTTACTATTCCTTGATATGCAGGGGATTGCGATTTCCAGTGGTTCTGCATGCACCTCGCGGTCACTCAAGGCATCACACGTGATTATGGCTACCGGTGTTGATGCAGCCCTCGCTCAGGGAACCGTGCTTTTTAGTTTGGGTATCGACAATTCCGGGGACGATGTTAAATACGTTCTGGAAAAACTGCCGCCTACCGTTGAACGCCTGCGGGAGATGTCACCTCTCTATCACCAAAGGCAAAAGGGAAATTAGCCCAAAAAATTAAATAACAAAAAACTGCTCATGACAGGTTCAGGAATCCGAAATCAATTCTAAAAAAGGTAACAATTTAGTTTTTTGAAAAAGTAGGGGCGAAGCATTTGCCAGTTTGGGTATGAATGCATGTATGCCAATTATAGCAAATGCTTCGCCCCTACACGGCGCGGCAAACATCGCTATTATTGGAATTTTTCAAAAAACTAAATTGTTACTAAAAAAGAAGTTCTTATCGAATCTAAAGTATAAATCAACCAGGAACACCACGATAAAGGCAAACCCTGAGTGATCAGGGGACGCAAAGGAAAGGGTCTTTATCTTTACAGGGAAGTAACAGAGAAGTCACCCATTAAGAGAAGAGATAGCCTTACTGCCGAAGATGTTTTATATAAACATTGTGCAGTAAGGCTTTTTTATTTTTTCAATTCAATTTACCGCCATAAAAAGTAAACGATTCATTTCAATGAACGAGACATTCATCGATTAATTGCGATTACTAAAGTATCACACAACTTTCTTGTAAGGAAGAGAGGGCTTTATGAAACAGGGTAAGGCATTACTTCTTGATATTTACCCCACATCCAATCTCTGTCAGATGCTGCAAGGAGTTCTCGATTCATCCGAAGACCGAAACATTAAATTGCGCCATGAATCCTTAAAGATGGATGTGTCCAATCTCCTCACAAAGGAACTTTCTAAAATCGTCTCGGGTTTCAATCCAGACATGATATTTCTCATTTCATCCCATTCTTTATTCAACCATATCAGTACACTCTTGCAATCCATGCGGATGGAATTCACAAAGATACCGATCATGCTTGTAATGGACGAGTGTCCGCCGGAGGCGGTCTTTGATTTGCTTAAACGTGGGGCAACCGACTTTATCACACCACCGCTCAAGCCCGCCGATATTCTTCCCCGCATCTGGCGACTGCTGGAACAGCATATCGTGGGAGAAACAACACACCAAACGCTTATGGAGAATGTCGGATTACAACAAATTGTCGGGGAAAACCCCGGGTTTCTGGCAGAGATACAGAAAATCCCCCTGGTGGCGAAAAGTGATGCAACCGTCCTGATTACCGGAGAAACAGGCACAGGGAAGGAGGTATGCGCCAGGGCGATCCACTATCTCAGCCCGCGAACGGATAAACCCTTCATCCCGGTCAATTGCGGCGCTATTCCCACGGAATTGCTCGAAAATGAGCTTTTCGGCCACAAACCGGGTGCATTTACCAGCGCCACTTCATCCCAACCGGGATTAATCCAGGAGGCAGCAGGCGGCACCCTCTTCCTGGATGAGATCGACTGTCTTTCAGCCCCTGCACAGATCAAACTTCTGCGCTTCCTCCAGGAGAAAGAATACCGACCACTCGGCTCCCCGAAGGTATGCAAGGCAGACGTACGGGTTGTTGCCGCAGCGAATATAAAATTAGAAGAGGCGATAAAGACGGAGAAGTTCCGCCAGGACCTTTATTATCGATTAAACATCATCCACCTCATATTGCCGTCCCTTCGGGAACGGCGCGATGACATCCCCCTCCTTGCCAGGCATTTTCTGTTTAAATATGCAGACGAGTACGACAAGCAGGTAACCGAATTCTCCCCTGCTGCTTTACAACTCCTCCTGCTCTTTAATTGGCCTGGCAATGTGAGAGAACTGGAACATGTGATCGAGCGGGCAGTTGTCCTTTCTGATCAGATGGTCATCCGGGAAGAAGATATTGTCCTGCCATCTCCGGAAACCAGCGGGCATCATGAATCTTTTCAGGAAGCGAAGGCCAGGGTCATTACACAATTTGAAACCGTGTATATTCGAGGCCTTCTGCTTGCCCATCACGGCAATATCACCAAGGCGGCACAGACTGCAAAGAAGAACCGGCGGGCATTCTGGCAACTTATTCGTAAGCACCACATAAACCCGGAGAGTTACAAGACTACACCTCATAGCACAACCCAGACTCAATTAAAAGGGAAAGGCTGATACCTCTTTTTATGTTCGTTCATGGCCGATTGCATGAATGAATTCTTTGCTCTGCTCAGAATGACATTTTTGCATTATACTGTCATTCTGAGGGAGGGAAACGACCGAAGAATTTCAACTTTGCAATTTCCCAATTCTGAAAAGGATGTCATGACTATAGCCAATTAATGTATTTTTGCCTGTTAACCCCGCCGGGGTGATATTGATTTTTAATGCCGGTGTAATGGTAATTTTATTTCACCCCTTCAGGGTTGTAGATTTTATCTGCCCATGGTTCTATAATCATTTCAGCCCTTCGGGCTTTTTTACCGCAGAGCGGATTTTGTTTTTATTGCGTGTGAATACCCGCAAGTACGCCACGCCTACAGAGAAAGGTGTTTTTCAAAAAGCTAAAATGTTACCGTTTCTTATAATACCCAAACAGGACAATTGCCTGTATTTACCAGGACATATTTATCCTATGATTAATTTGTTTAGTCAATAGGACTTACCGTAGATTTGCCAGAATAGCCAGGACAAAAAGAACCTGCTGCATGCTTGAATTATGAGAAAAATCAACGGTCTTACCCAATCTCAAAATCCACAAAAATAATCTTCAAACCCTTCATTTATCTGCATTTGAGAACAATCCGACTCTCTGTGCGATGGATTTTGTAATTGGGAGGGTACGACGGTTGCTAAAAGTTAAATCGCGGGTAATTATAGAAAACGGTAAATTAGTGTCCCTTCGCTGGTTCAATCGTCCTCGATTGAACCGAAACGTTTGATATAATTCCATCTCATAGCACGAGTTTTAGAGTATCGTTCAAATATATGGTTCAATCTGCAAGATTGAACCAACCGTAGGTAAATTAGGTTGGGTTTAAAAAAACAAAACCCAACGACTTTTTACCCACCCCTCTAAATCCCCTCTCAAGAGGGGACTTCGCTAATTCCCCTCTTGAGAGGGGCAAGGGGTGTGTTTATTCATAGATTAGCAAAAAAAGAATTGAAATTTCTAAACATTCAAGTTTGTGGGTATGACAGAATCAGATTTTCAATGGACAAGCATGAAAAGGGTACACCGGGAAAGCCAAACATCATGCAGGAGATATTAGCCTACCTATCCGAACATCCCGACGCACAGGATACGCTGGAGGGCATCGCGGAATGGTGGTTGTTGAAGCATACGGTCAGGCATAAGACAAGGGAGGTGAAAGAATCACTCTCGGAACTTGTAGCGCAAGGACTCATTCTTGAGCACAAGGGAAAAGATGCCCATCTCTACTATCGAATAAATCGGAGCAAATATGAAGAGATAAAGGTAAAGACGAAACAACGAAAGACATAACGATAAAGGCAAACCCTGAGCGATCAGGGGACGCAAAGGAAAGGGTCTTGCGAGCCGTTTAAACAGTTTAAACCGCTTAAACTGTTCCAAACGGTTCTGAAAAAGACAGCCTTACTGCCGAAGATGTTGTAGCAATATCTTTGCAGTAAGGCCTTTTTGTTTTCATTTGGATAACATGTAATTTATTGGCAACAGGAAGGGAAAGTTACAATGAAATATACATTATGCATTACACAACAATGTAACATGCGATGCAAATATTGTTACATTGACAAAAAGGATGCAAGGATGTCCCTATCTACAGCGAAAAAAATTATTGATTTCATCTTCAAAAATACTCCCTCTCAAGAAAAAATTGATATCGGTTTCTTTGGTGGCGAACCTCTTCTAGAATTTGAGCTTATTAAAAAGATTACTGAGATAATAGAAAATCATCCATCATTTAATAATAAATTGGTAGAGCTCACTGTTGTAACAAATGGGACAATTTTTTCTGATGAAATAGCGGATTTTTTGAAGGAACATGATATAGGGTTCTGCTTAAGTTGCGATGGTCCTCCGTTAGTGCAGGATATGCTTAGATGTTTTCCGGATGGTGCGGGAAGTTCAACTGTTGTCACAAATACAATAAGACGCGCAAAAGACATTCTTCCCTCAGTACTTGTTAATGCGGTTTATCATCCTAATACTTTTCGATATTTACCTCAGGTTGTGGAATATCTTGCTTCCCTTGGGCTAAAGCGGATCTATTTAAATCCTGATTTTTCAGCGAGTTGGTCAAAAAAAGAGGCTGAAGTACTTCCTGAAGTTTATGGTCAGATTTCAAGACAGTATATTGATTATTATCTTCAAAATAACCCCCATTTTATCAGCTTAATTGACAGCAAGATAACCGCTATCATGCGCGAGGGTTACAAACCCACTGAACGATGCACGATGGGAACTGGAGAGTTTGCCTTTACACCTTCAGGAAATATTTATCCTTGTGAGAGACTCATCGGTGCAGACACGGGGAATGGACACTGTATTGGTAATATCACTCATGGGATAAACAGAGGGCGAATGCTTTGCAAAACAGATCCTGGCAAGGAAATTAACACCGAATGCATATCGTGCAGCCTGAAGGAGTATTGCATGAACTGGTGCGGATGCTCAAATTATTTTTCATCCGGATATTATAACAGGGTAAGTCCGTTCTTATGTGCCTCAGAAAAAACTGCGATTATCACTGCATTTAACACCTTTCAAACCCTTGAGGAGAAACTTGGATCAGCCTTTTTTTACAACCTGATAGAAGTGCATACAGCGAACTGTACGGCCGGAGAATAAAATGAAAATCTACAAGCAAGCTTCTTCAAGAAGGATTAAACACCAGAAAGGGTTCACGAAGAAGAATCCTCCAAATGGAATGAATCAATTCTTAGGAGAAGGAAACAGTATGAAAAAGGGCAGGCCCCCGCCAGCGATTGAAAGGTGCTTTATGTGTTCATCTGTAAATAAATAAGAGCAAGAGACATCGCAAAATATCAAAATTCTCTTCTGTGTTAAAAACTATATACTATATGGAGGGTAAAACAATGGACGGAATATATCCTTTCTTAATAAGACGATGGATATTTGGGTTACCAGCGCCTATTTGGCTTAAAAACATGGATATGATCGGAAATACGATAGAGGAATATAAACTCAAACCTATACCAGCCGAGTCGCTGATGGCAGAAGCTCCTTTTGCTTCAAGGGATATTGCGGGAGGAGAACAAACTTCTTCAAAAGCCCCTTTACGCCCCTGGCAATGGCCCGGTGGAATCAAGATTGCCCATCTGCATTATAAAGGAGATATCTACCTTCTTAATGAAAGCCAATGGAAAAGATTTTCAACAAATATTGTTAATGAATTTCAAAAAAAATTGGCTGGCGTGAAAACTATAGGTTTTGAACAAGTTATGGAATTATCTGAGGGGATAGATGGTATTGTTGTTTAGCACTATGCCAGAGTTGAGAATGTTCTCCTTTCTGCTTTGTAATGATCAGGACATTGGGGTAGGGACGAAGATATAAAAACGATACAATAAAAGGCATAGCGGACAAAGGCAATTGCTAAGGGAGCAGGAGACGCAAAGGAGCGGGTCTTGCGAGCCGTTTAAACAGTTTAGACCGCTTAAACCGTTCAAACGGCTCTGGAAAAGACAGTCTTACTGCCGACGATGTTTTTACAAGGAACTTGTATACATATCTTTGCAGTAGGATGTTTCTGTCGTGGGAGGTAGTATTGCGCTGTTGTAACCGCAATAGGGATAAGCGTGTTACAAAGTGCAAAGGTAAGCAATCTGCTCTTCATAGCTAAAAAGGGATCCATCTACGGTACACCCTAACCTGAACGAGTTGGAAGAATATTTTTTGACAGGAGATGCTGAAATAAGTTTGTCCTGATGAAGATCAGGATTCAGCATGACATTTTGCGTTTTTGTCATTCCGAAATTGTTTCGGAATCTCCTGTATTATAACAGGTTTTCTTTCGATTCGTTCGGGTTAGGCTTTTAAAAACATTAAAAGTTCGTCACATTACAAATTACCCAGTACTTGATACGGGGCTTGATATTACTTGGTACTCCGATTTTTGATGAAAATATTTTTGCTAAAAGTGTCAAAACAATTTTACGAAGATACTAAATCCGTATTGTTCTATCACGTGAAAAAGAACGTATGCTGTCATTGACTTGCTCTCTTTCAAGATCCTGTGGGTAATTTATGACAACTGTGGTTTCACCTGCTTTTCCTGGCCTGAGGCTTAGTCTCGCTCATTCTTGCAAAGCGGTGGCCGGAAGGATATGTAATGCCTTTTCGTATTCATCCCGTGCTTCTTTTATCTTTCCGCTTTGCACATACAGGTTCCCCAGATGACGATGGGTAGTATATGAATCCGGCAATAATTCAGAGGCCCTCTCCAATGCGGCAATCGCCTCCTCGTGTTCTCCGTTTTTTGCATGTAGCCATCCTAAACACAGATAGGCTTCCGGGTAATCTGGTTTTATTTCTATAATATCCTTAACCTCACGGAATTTTTGTTCAATCGACGGTATTTTACCGCGAATCCATCCATAATCATTTGCGATCTCACTTTTCTTTGACATGGTATCCAGTGCCATATTACACATCGTTATTGCTTCCTGTAGCTGATCTTGTGAGGCATAAAGAAAAGCCGTCAATGCTTGAATATCGGCGTTTTCAGGCTCAGTGCGCATTGCTTGTTCTACGATGTCTTTTGCCTGTTCGGGCAAGTCGCACTGGATATAAATCCACCCAAGGAATGTATATGCAGGGATGTCATCCGGATATCTGCATAAAACCTCTTTGCATACTTCAGCCGCTTTATTTGTTTCGCCATTTCTGCCATACGCCGTAATCAGGAGCCAATATGCCTTTTTACTCCCCGGATATATCTTTAAGGCCTCTTGCGCCATGGTTATTGCTTGATCAAACCTGCGGGAATTCAAGCAACGCCCGCCTTCCGCAATAAGATTTTCAAGGATGTTATCTCTGATTTTTTTTGCCTCACCTAATGCTTGTAATGCCTCGCTCGGCATCCGCCTGGTCGCATAAAAACACGCCAGATAGACACGTGCATCCAGCCGGTCAGGCTCGATCGATATCGCCTTCTGGATATCCGCAATGGACATATCCGGCATTCCTTTCTCCGCATGTGCACAGGCTAATTTGATAAAGGCTTCCACACAATTGGGTTTTAACCGCAATACATCCTCGTATTCCTGTATAGCCTGGTCAATCCCGGAAAGGGTTTCTTTTCCATCGATACGTTTCAGCTTTAGTGCGTTTTTATATGCGGTGAGGGCGTCTCCCAGCCTTCCCAGTTGCACATAAGAGAAGCCCATCACTTCATGGGCACCCGGAAACTCGTTTATCAGATCAATAAAATCCACAAACTCTGCCACGAACTCCCCGACCGCATCAGGGGTATCTTTCGTCATGGGATAGTCAAAGGGTGTATTTCGAAGGTCTGGATTTATCTGGAATATCTTCTGAAATTCTTTCACGGCACAGGGAATCAACCCTTTCTGGCTATATGCCCATCCGAGATAAGCATGGACTTCCACGTTATCTGGATACAGATCGGATATCTTTTTTAATTCCGGTATGGCCGGGTCGAGGAGTCCCCTTTCTACAGAGAGTCTGGCCTTTTCATATCGTGGCCTTTCCCAGATACTGAGAGAAGGGTTGTTGCCCTTTGTTTCTTCAGAGGCGCTGACAGAAAAAAATAGCCCTTGCATAACAAGGGCTATTAGAGGAACAAACCGTATCGATTTCACAACATACATCGTACTAATATCCTTTTATTCCACCCGAAACAAATTCCGGGTAGGTTGGTGTCATATGGTCTGAAATATCGAGTCCCATAGTCTCGTCTTCTTCATTCACACGCCCCAACCCCATAGCCTTCAGTCCGCCAAAAATAATAATGGCGCACAGACACGAATAGGCGATACAGATGATGAAACCGAGGGCTTGTATACCGATATGACAACTGATGCCATGATAGGAGGGCCGTATAAGGCCCATAATGCCTGTTGCTATACCCCCGATAGCGCCCGATGTGCAATGGACGCCGCACGTGCCAACGGTATCGTCTATCCCTACTTTATCCAGAGACCTTACCACCAGCGGAATAATTCCTCCGCTGATTACCCCCACGACCAGAGCAAAACC
>CAZBCT010000117.1:0-9356 GCA_964490485.1 uncultured Candidatus Brocadia sp.
TGCTGAAATGTCTAGGGACGCGGGTTCAATTCCCGCCGCCTCCACCAATTAAGTTACTTGAAATTAATAACTTATGAGTTTTTGGTTGTCAAAAATGACGCACCACAAAGTATTCCTAAATTAGTGTAAAGGCAAGGTTTTTTCTGGTTGCGAAATGAAATGAAAATGGGCGTAGGTGGTGTCTGAACGAAAACACGCTTTTTTTTGAAGAGTACCGAAGTAGTTTTGTGCTTATAACAATCTTTTCTTACCATTTATCGTTAGAGTTTTGCCTGAGGTAAGGCCTTTTTATTCAAATTTTCTGTTTTCCCCTTTTTTTTAGGCTGACTTTCTCTGCTTCTTTTCCTTCTTCCGTGCTTTCTCCTGAAGTGTGTTCCCCCCCGTTTGTGTAAGTTCGCAGTCAACACTCTCAAAAATGACCAAGCAGTTCCCACCCGTCAACAGGCGGGTCTCTGTAATCTCAAAGAACAACAATCGCGTTCATGGGCAGTTCTTTAATCGGACGATACTGGCCAAAATAGCCATATATTCAAAATGAGTTATTCGTGGGCCAAACCCGACCTTCGCAATTCGATGGATAGGCAAGCCGCTAAGCCAGCAATTTCAAGAGGTCATGCAAAGAGGTCGGCACTACAAGCAGTCCTGCGATTTTACCCATTTAATATAAAGGATTTCCCTGCGATACATGCCCAAAGACAACCTTTGTTGGGTGCGAATTGCGAAAGCCGGTTAACGGGTGGAAAAAAATATACCAGAGGAGATCGTGATGTGGGAAATATATTCCCGGTGACAGGGGTACTCATGGTGTGGTTTATACAAGATACAGTCTGAGCGTGGCCATAATTCGCAATAATGAAATGAGTTAAGATGATGTGAATTTCTGTGTGCTAGATATGACTAAAATGAGTTGTGAAGGTATACAAATTGCTGATGAATCGTACAGACAATAAAAATCCTCCTCCAAATAAACCATTTTCCTGAAGGATTGGTTATGATAGAAATTTCAAAGACGTCAGTGAGTAGGAAACCCATAGATTTTGATGTTCAGGTGGGTGCATATAGCAGCAGAGAAACTTCCTCTTTTAAGGAAGTTGTCTATGATGAGGTAGCGAGGCGTGGTCAGGAGTTAAACAAAAGGCACACCTTTGATACCGTAACTACCAGGATAACGGGAGGCACGTTATCTTTGCTTGAGCGTAATGCGTTTGAGACATCAGTAACTTATGCAGAGACTAAGAAAAAGATGTCATCAACGTCATTGAAAGATCAGTTTCAGAAATATAAAGAGGACCAGCTGTTATCAAACCCGGGGGGGGATCGCTTTAACCTGAAAAAAGGTGCGACGGGAATTGATTGTTGTGATGACCAATCGCAATTTTCGGTAAGGGTTGGGAAAGATATAAAGGACGCCGGTGAAAATTTCTTAAATATCTTTAAGGATATTGGTCCTGGAGCAACATTTAAATATATTGGTAAAGATGGTAGTGTTCAGGATGGAAAAAAGGTTGGATTGGGAGGAACGATGGTGAATTTTTTCAAAGATATTGCAGGGGGAGTGACATTGGGCAAATATGCACCGAATGGTGAAAAATCTCCGGCCAATGCATTGGAAGCCACAAAGCATTTCTTTAAGAAGATATTTGTGGACGCACTCTTTAAGGATATCGTAGTGGGCATACCAAGAAGCGCTATCCATGTGGGCGAAGATGCGGTATTTGCCTGCATGAATCTTGCAGAAGTAGTTCCCGATGCAACCATAGGTAATTATAAGAAAGGACAGGAAATAACGACAGAGGTCTTTGATGATGCGCAGGTATTGGTGGATTTTGTTACTGATATTATTCCCATGGGTGAGGCAGGTTCCAGGACGCGCGCGATTACCTTCAAAAAAGGTTTTAAGGGATTTCCCCTGATTAACAACATTACCTCTCCGGAGCACGGAATGATAGATGAAAAATGGAGGTATGTCCGGAATACACCATTTAGAAAGACGATCGAATCAGTTGCTACGTTGATACCGGTTCGGATATAAAGGGCACAAAATTTCCCTTAATGAGGAGTAGTTATTATTACCAATCCTTCTTCAGACAGATTTCCGGCAACTTCGATCGTTACCGGTAAAAACAATTTTACAATTTCAATATTGGTAAGCAGGTGTTGGGTAATTCTGGGGGTAAGGTATTGTGATGTCCCTTTTGTAAGGGCAAGGGGAATGATAAGTTGATCAGCGAGAAACTCATCGATGACGCCTTTGGTTTCAAGAAAGACGAAGAACTCATTGCAAGCTTCATCTGCAACGGTTTCTGCACGTTTGCCTATGGCGCCTAAACTAAAATAACAGCATTGGCTTTGTTCAAATTTTCCCACCAGAAGCAGCATCGTACCCTTTCCGATAGCCGGTATTTCTGCAATGCCTATTTCATGGGGGATGTTTCGCTCCAGTAATTTCTTCTTTGCCTGTGTTTGCTGTCTCTGTGCAATTGTACTGTCCAGATTACTTATCGTGGATAACCCATGTACCATCAGGAGTTTTCCTCTGTTTTCCAGATGTACCGGATGTTGCGGCCCTTTTGGATGTATTGTGACAATGACCTCCCCTCCACCGCGCGGGTAGAATCCTGCGCGCAGGGTACGTATCTCAGCAATAAAGCCAATTTGCTTGAGAAAGTACAACCATTGTTGCGTGAGGTAATCTACACAGGGACTATGGCTGACATGGGTACCTCCCGTGATAGTAATCGAAGAAGATTTATTCGCCAGACTGAGCGGATAAAATATGGTCTGTAAAACGAGCGAAACAGAGCCTGCCGTTCCAATGTCAAAACGATAGTCGCCGGATTGTATCTCCTCCGGGAAAAATTTAAGGTCGGTGGCCCGTATGTGATTCCCGATAACTTTTGCGTTGCAGATGCTGGCGGTGGCATTGACTGCTTGCAGGTGCTGAGGGCTGAGTCCCGGTGTCTTTCTCTGTGCCCGAATCTTGTAAATCTCGAAAGGTCTTTGAGTGATGGCAGAGAGCGAAAGGGCTGTGCGCAGGATTTGTCCTCCGCCTTCGCCAAAAGAACCGTCAATAGCAATAATATCCTTCTTCATTGGCGCCGAAAAGAAAAGGGTAGGACATGGGATGTCCTACCCTTATACTGTTTGAAAATACCTATTTGCAGGCTAAATTATTTACTTACCACCAAATTCCCGAACTAACTTAACAAGTGGGTCAAGATCTGCAGCATCAACTCCGAGGTCAGAGAGTTTTACATAATTCGGGTTTTTTGTGCCTTCGGTCATTGACTTTTTCATGTCTGCATCAGTCCTCGACTTCTGATATTCCGGATTTGTGAAGTCCGGTACTTGAAATTGCTTCCCTGCCTCACTGCCTTTCCCGTCTGCGCCATGACAGAGTTCACAGGTGTCCTTGTAAATCTTTTTTACGTCTCCGGCATGTGCCGTGAAACCGGGGAAACCTAAATATGCACCAAACATTGTTGCAATGGGAATTGCGCAATACGTTAAAATCTTTCTCAACGAAATTTCCTCCTCTTAAAAAGTATCCGAATATATAACTCTTACGAAACGTAGGTTTTGTTAAGAAGTATGTTATCATAACACACGTTCACAGTTTTTTCTGGACTTTGTATCACCTCCTGTCAGGTTTACTTTATTATAGATTCTATGAAATGAATAGCACTGTCTAAATCATCGTGGGTGAAAGTAGGTATATGAGACGGCATCTTCGTAATACTGGTAATCCTCAAACGGTGTTTGTATGACTTATTTTTTGCATTTGTCTGCTGGTGGTTATTTTGGATTTCAATAGAAGGGTAATTCCAACGCTTGTACCCCTCGACAAGTATGATATCAGTATCCCGGTAATTACTTTCAATAAGAGTTTTTATCGACGGCGGTTTTCCTCTAATCCTCTTCACAATCGCCATTTTTTGCGGCGATGATATAGAAACCACGTCTGCCCCAGCCTCATAGTGCCGGTGCGTATCCTTGCCTTCGTAATCGATTTGAAAGGAGGGGATATTATATTTAATGGTTCCGACCCGATATCCCTTCTTCTTTAACAAAGGTATAAGAATCTCAATGAGGGTCGTCTTGCCGGTATTTTGTTTGCCAATGATTGAAACAACGGGAATAGCTTTTGACAAGTTTTATTTATCCGGTATTCTGAAAATAGCCTCAAGCAAACGATGCTTTTTCTGATAAGAACCGGCAAGGATTTTTATCGTTTCGTAAAAATTTAATGAAAACTCTTTGTGTTGTCTATCCCAGAAAGCATCATGACATCAAGAGCTTTCAGACAGTTCAGATTAAAAAAATCGTAGCATCTCTTGCATACGGTGTCAAGGACTTTCCTTTCCGACAGAATTTCTGAAATGGGTATTTTAAATCCAGAAAATTTGCTATATAATATTTAGCCGTTTGTTTCACAATGTTTGGCATCCTCTAGTTATGCAGATGGAACAAATTCAGAGATGTTTGTTGTTAAACATCAAAATACGTGATAAAAATTCTGATCTCGATAGCACCTATCAGTCATGGTGTTTTCTGAAGATGATAAGCATGTGAAGGCATTCATAATAAAGGTACCTAATTTGAGTAATTAACTAACCAATTGTCGTGGAGGGAGTGATGGAATCAGACGTTAAAAAGATTACTGAAAGGGTGAAGCGTGAAAGTGATTTTGTGAATACCCTGATGTATGAGGTTGGGAAAGTAATTGTAGGTCAGAAATATTTAATAGAAAGATTGCTCATTGGCATTCTCTCTAACGGACATGTATTATTAGAAGGCGTACCAGGACTTGCGAAAACCATGTCTGTTATGACCCTTGCCAGGGCAATGCAAGCTGGATTTCAGAGGATCCAGTTTACGCCTGATTTACTCCCTGCCGATCTTATTGGCACCCTTATTTATAATCCCAAGAGTGGCGATTTTACCGTGCGTAAAGGGCCCATTTTTACCAATATTGTCCTTGCCGATGAGATCAACCGGGCGCCTGCTAAGGTGCAAAGCGCACTCCTGGAGGCGATGCAGGACAGACAGGTTACCATAGGGGATCAGACATTTAAATTAGAGGATCCGTTTCTCGTTCTGGCTACCCAAAATCCCATCGAGCATGAAGGCACCTATCCTCTGCCTGAGGCACAGGTAGATCGGTTTATGCTAAAATTACACATCACGTATCCTGACAAAAAAGAAGAACGGGAGATTCTGGATCGCATGGCATTGACCAGGCAAGATTTCAAGGTGATCCCCGTTATCTCTCCCGCGGACATCCTGCGTTTGCGTGCCATCGTTGATGAAATTTATATCGATGATAAAATCAAGGACTATATTATTGATATTGTATTCGCATCAAGGGATCCAAAGGCGTATAATCTGAAGCTGGAAGAATTCATAGAATACGGCGCATCTCCGCGCGCTACGATCTTTCTTGCCCTTGCCGCCAAAGCGCACGCCTTTATCAAGGGCAGGGGGTTTGTTACTCCTCAGGATGTAAAATCGATAGGAATGGATGTGCTTCGCCATCGGATAATTATCACGTATGAGGCAGAAGCGGAGGATATGCGCGCCGAAGATATTGTGCAAAAGATATTTGACACGGTAGAGGTTCCATGAACCAGCGGATCAAGGGCTTAAGCCGCTTCATATGAACCATCCACGACAGAGCTATAATAGGTCATTATGATTACGAAAGACATCTTGAAAAAAATTCAGCAGATAGAGATTCATACCCGTCGTCTTGTCAATGAGGCGTTTATCGGTGAGTATCACAGTGTTTTCAAGGGGCGGGGGATGGAGTTTGATGCGGTACGGGAATATCAACCCGGCGATGAAATCCGGACGATTGACTGGAATGTAACGGCACGCATGGGTCGTCCCTTTATTAAGCGATATGTAGAAGAACGGGAATTAACGGTGATGATCCTTGTGGATGTAAGCGCTTCCGGAAACTTTGGGTCAGTAAGGCAATTGAAGAATGAAATTGCTATCGAGGTCTGTGCCCTGCTTGCATTTTCTGCCATAAAGAATAATGACAAAGTGGGCGTGATTGTATTTACGGATAGAATTGAAAAATTTATACCCCCGAAAAAAGGAGCGAAGCATGTATTGCGGGTCATCCGGGAGCTTTTATGCGCAGAGCCTGCGGGGAAAGGGACAAATATTTCTGTTGCACTGGAATATATGGACAAGATTTCCACCCGGCGTGCGATTTGTTTTGTGGTCTCTGATTTTATAGCAAATGATTATGTTCATGCACTTCGCATTGCAAATAAGAGGCACGATGTGATTGCGATCCCTATTATTGATCCCCGGGAACAGGAATTACCGAACGTGGGTTTTATTGAATTACGAGATGCTGAGTCAGATGAGATACTCCTGGTCGATACGGCAAATCCGCTGGCAAGAAAGGAGTATGGTGTGCTCCATGCCCGACAAAAGCAGGAACGGTCAAAGTTGTTTCGGTCAATGGGAGTCGACGAAATTATCATCGGTACCGATCGGCATTATGTTGAACCGATTGTCCGTTTCTTCAGGCTAAGGGAAAAGAGATATTGATTGCCATGGTTTGGTTGAAAATGGTTATAAAAAGGTACCGTTCACTGCCAAATATCCTATTGCTTTTGGTTGCGATAGTCTATACACTAGGTGAAGTGAAAAATGGCGTCTTTGCCTTGGAAAATCGGGATACAGAAAGCATCCCATCGATCGAGGCAACCGCACATGTCGACAGAAACGAAATAACGATTGGCGATAAGATAAAATTCGGAATTTGTGTAACGTATAAGGACGGCATGGTTGTACAGTTTCCTGAATTAGATCAGCAGCTTGGGGTATTTGCGGTAAATAAAACGGGAATTGCTGAAGGACCAAAAAAAGAAAAAGACGGTCGCTCAACGGTCGAACGCTACTATGTGCTGAGTTCATATGAAATTGGCAGTCAGACGATTCCGTCATTAAAAATAAAATACGGAGGTATACAAGGCGAGGGAGAAATTGTTACCAATGAAATATCTATTGATATCAAGGGAGTTTTGCAGGAAGGAGAAATTGCCGGCGATATAAAGGGCATTATTCCACCTGGTGACGTGCCTGTTAGTTTCAAGAGGTTGTTTCCGTGGATCGGTGGTGTATGTGCAATAATATTGATGTCAGGGATTGTTTTCTGGCTAATCAGGAAGTGGAAAAAGAAAGGAAAAGGGCAGGAAGGTGAATTTATAATACGATTACCTCATGAAATTGCCTATGAATTGCTGGAAGAGTTATTGAAAGAGGATCTGATAACAAGAGGACTCATTAAAGAATATTATTACCGCTTAACCGGTATCGTGCGACATTACATAGAAAATCGGTTTGGTTTGTTGGCGCCCGAACGCACGACAGAGGAATTTCTGGCAGAAATGGCGCATACCAATAAATTGGACGATACCCATAAACGGTTGATTCATGATTTTCTTGAGCAGTGCGATATGGTAAAATACGCAACGTACGGTCCATCTAAGATAGAAATTCAAGAAACCTATGATGCTGCAAAACGATTAATCGATGAGACAAAAGAGCGTTTGGAAGTAAAGGAGGTGGTTCCTGCATAAAGACTATTGATTATTGCAGGTTGGAAGTTTATCGGTTATGTACAATACTAAAAATGTTCACCGTTCGCTGGTTGTGGTTTAGAAATACATCGTTCTCAATATGGTAAACCTTTTTAAAAAGGGTAAGAAAAATGGTAAAAGCGCCAGAAAAATTTTTGGATGAATATTTAAGTCGCGAAAAAGGTTTGGGGTCTGGTAAAAAATCATTAGGCACACCCGTACGCAAGGTTTCAGATGAAGAAATCGTAAGGCTCAAAAAGAATTTACAGACTTTATGGGATATCTACGGCACTCCGGAGATTAAAGAAATCCTTTCAAGAGGGCATGAAATTCGGTTTTTTCGTATAGAAAGTGATAAGGCAAATATCCGCCTGAGTTATGTTGATAAGGGCATTTCCATGGAATATGAGGTTGATATGGGTTTCAGGAAAGAGCTTGCGGGAGCACAAATATACAAGCAGGCAGTAATGAATCTCAACCGGTATTTTACTTATGAAACAGGGGGGGAAGACCTTCTCAAGTCCACCAATGAGGCGATCCAGGCTCTCGTGGACGTGCTTATCGATAAGGAAATTCCAGAAACAGATATCTGGAATGCCATCTCAAAAGGGGAGCAAGTGCAGATTTCTTTTCATATGCTATAAGTTTCCATGATCTTTCGTGACCCTTTCATACTCTTATTTATTATTGTTGTTCCACCCTTAATCTATATTTACTTTCGAAGCAAGGGTACCAATCAGGTTGCCTTTCCTTCTCTGGGTGCGTTAAAAAAGATAAAACCTTCATTCTCCCAGAGGTACCGACACATCCTCATTGTCCTCAGATCTACTGCCATCATCTTGCTTGTCATTGCTCTGGCACGACCTCAGTACGGAAATGAACAAACAAAGGTAACGACAGAAGGGATTGATATTGTCCTTGCCGTGGACGTGTCCGGGAGCATGTTGGCAGAGGATTTTGAAATCGGTGGCCAGCGATATAACCGGCTTCATGTCGTTAAGCCAGTGGTGAAAGATTTTATTATGAAACGCACGAATGACCGTATTGGTTTGGTTGTTTTTGCCGGACGGCCATATACCCAGTGCCCGATGACACTCGATTACGGCATGCTGTTGCAGCTTCTGGAAAAGGCGGAGATCGGGATGGTTGAAGACGGCACTGCTATTGGTTCTGCCCTTGGTTCATCCATTGAACGGCTGAAAGATACGAAGGCGAAGAGCAAGGTGATTATCCTGTTAACGGACGGGAGAAACAATGCAGGTGAGATAGATCCTTTTACCGCTGCAGAAATAGCCAGGACGTTCGGAATTAAGATTTATACGATAGGCGCCGGTACGAAGGGGCTTGCCCCATATCCGGCGATGGATATATTTGGGAACAGGGTAATGAAACAAGTGAAGATTGATATTGACGATGATGCCCTGAAAGAGATTGCAAAGATCACCGACGGCAAATATTACCGGGCAACCGATACCGAATCCTTGAAAGAAATTTATAGTCAGATCGATAAACTTGAAAAGACAGAAACAGAGGTAACACAATATACGGAATACAACGAATTATTTCATTATTTTTTATTGCCGGCCATTGGGTTGTTATTGGTTGAATTAGGTTTAAAGAAAACAAAATTAAGAAAAATACCTTGATTTAAACAGTGGTAGCAAGAAATATTCAAAGAAAACGACAGTGTCGTTTGAATTCTTACGGCTGGTTCAATCTTGCAGACTTCGTCGTGAGCGCTCAGTCGAACGATTG
>CAZBCT010000118.1:0-9266 GCA_964490485.1 uncultured Candidatus Brocadia sp.
ATACCCAAACTGGCAAATGCTTCGCCCCTACTTTTTCAAAAAACTAAATTGTTACGAAAAAACAGGCCCTTGCCTCACCATAGACGGATGTAGTACAATAAAAGCTATGGAAGTCGTAGGCAAAGGAAGTTCTGTCATTGATGTCCCCTTTGAGCCCGCTCTTGTTTCCAGTCCTACCATATACATCACCGGAAATACCCCGCGGCGAAAGACCGGTAACTGGCGGGCCTTTAAGCCTGTATGGAATTATGAAGCCTGTACCAAATGTATGACCTGTGTTGCCTGATGCCCCGATGGTTGTATTGTCGTGAATGAAGACAGCCTTCCTTGTGCCGATTACGACAAGTCTCATATGTGTTGAGGAATGTCCCGTAAAGGTAATAGAGAAGGTGTGGGAGGTTCATGCGGGGTAGGGCTGGGACATCTTTAAAAGAAGGAGGGATGTATGAAAGAATTTGATAAGTTTTGGAACTCCTTACCCCAGGAGATGCAGGAGTACTTAAAAAAGTGCGTGAAAAAATCGGAAACAGAAGAACAGTTTATTTCGGAAATCATGGTGGGAGATTGTCCTGAATGTGGAAATAGCAATACGATTGATTGTGATGATATTGAAGGAGTTGAAGATCCTACGCTCGGGCTTTGCAAAGATTGTGGGTTTTTTTGGTGTATTGAATGTGGTTCTCAATTATTCTCAAATTTCAATTGTGGCCATTGGAAAATTTGCGAACAATGCAAAGAATCGAAGGATGAATTTGGATTTTGCGGCATCATGGCATGGGAGTGCGAACATATAGAAGAGTGGTTGAACAAGGATGCTGTTGCTACCTTAGAAAATACCTGCGCATGGTGCAAAAAAGAGATACCTGAAGAAACTGAGATATTTGGCTTCGGAGCGAAAGCCAAAAAGGGTGTTAATATAAAAGGCAAAGAGGGAAACATAATCCCTTTACTTCTGATCAAAACGAACAAAGAGGTTTCAGCGATCGTTGCCACCAAGGACTCTCAGGCAAAAAAAGAGGGGTATGACTTTATGTTTATGACATGCAGTCAAAAATGCGCAAAATCATTAAAAACAGCCCTGAATGCAGAGACTAAACTCTTCGACGATGTAGGATAATCATACTACGGTCTACCATTTGTGTTATTAGGATTTTCGGGCTTCATTTATCTGTTTTTTTGCTACCGACTTGACCGATCGAATTGTCGGTGGGATGGAATTAGACGTGGATCTGCCGAATTGTTCAATTGTCAGTTTTTCTTAAGACTGTTCAATAATCGTTCTTTTACCCCGATAAGCGTTAAGCCAACAACCTCTCCTGTATCTTCTCTATACCTTACAACAGCCCCTTCTCCGATATCAACTCCAACTGCTTTTTGAGGCTCACCAATACTGATATAGAGGACATCGGCCTCCTCATCATAATCCCAGCTGAGGTTTTCTTTTTTATCAAGTATTTTTATGGCTTCCATAGAATTTTTCTCCTCTCCAAGGGTTTAGGGGTGTAATAGCCTGTTATTATAAAACCATCTGTGTCTGTGACTTCTTTGTATATTACAACCAGATGCTTGGTAGTAAGAGGACTTTTCTCGTAGAATCTCATAGCGATCAGTTCACCAAAATCACCTTGCTGTATAAGATGTGGCTCGGTTACGGTTTCCAGCACACGTTCCTTCTGGCTATCCATTTCGGGATGCCGCATAATTATATGCTTCCACCTTTCCGTCGTCAGCCTTATGGGTACATTGTTTTTTGACGTAACAAGTATCATCGATTTTGATTATTCCGTGAATATGATTTGGTATTCCAATAAATTTTTTTAATCGTTATAAAATATGCACCCGCCCTGGAATAATCATATCCTTTTAATTGACTTGACCTGCGATGGTGTTTGTCCGGATCGTAGGTCATTTTTTCCTCCGGTTATACCGTTACACCAATATGCAGTTGTATGACGGTGTAGGGACACGGAGCGCCGTGTCCCTACGGTATGGATAAATGACACATAAAAACAGCATAAAAATATCGTTTATTATCAAACATAATTTCGTCTATTTTTATATCATAATCAGCCTGTTTCAGCCATTCTTAAGGAGTTTCACCTATAAGTTTTTATTCCATTCTAACACCTTTGTTCCGCGGCTTTATTTTGTAATCTCCATAAAAACAGCGTATTTTAGCTGTTCTCTAATTTTTCGGTCTAAAATAGTTTGCATATAATGGTTGAGAATTTCGTCTATTTTCGTCTTTATCCTTTCCAACTCCGGAAGGATGCTTTTTATATATTCATCGTCATTTGGAATGTAAATTTCTGTCATGCCAGAATCACTAAGTATTCCAAGATAGCGTGCCTCTTCTTTTGAGCGGCATTCAATGATTTCAAGGCTTTTTCTCCCCGGCCTTGTATAAAAGATTTTCCAACCAAATAATTCCTTCTTTATTTCCATATTTTCAAGGAATGGATATGGTATTTCTGTCATAGTTCGCATGTTCTCGGGCAAGGAAAGAATTTTCTCTCTATAAAACTCACCAATTGTCTTCATGGATTATTATTCTCTTTTAATTCGTTCTAGCACCGCATCTTTAAGGGTGTCAATATTGACTCCTTCAACTGTTTTACCCCCCTTAACACTTTTAGCCTTTTCAATCCTTGATTTAACCAGATCAATAACAGCACGGTAAATCTCAAGTTGTTCCTCATCGGTTAATCCAAGGATTTCACCCATAATGATTTTGTCAAGTTCTCTTCGGTCAGTTCTGATCGTGTCTAAAGATACTTGCTCAGGAGAATATGCCTGTAGATCCTCAAAAATGGAATTTATTTCTGGATTTGGGTGTTTTTTAACAAGTTTTCTCAGCGCACTTCTAGCACTCTTTGAAAATTCCTTTACAACCAACAATTTCTCTAAATCAATACCTTCTGTCTTCAATGCGCCTTCTCCTAAATTAACCCTTCCACCAAGTTCTTTGAAAAGCATACTTACTGTTGAAAGCAAAAAACAAAGTAACGGAAAAACATTACGCTTTAATTTGGGCATTATCTCGAACAGATTATGGTCTACCTGACAGGCAAATTTGTTTGAAAATATACTCTGCCTATCATGGTGAATCATAGGATGAAGTATTGGCCAAGAAATTCTTCTTTGTAATTCATACCAGTTGTCTCTCGAAGAACAGGTAGGTCTATTGTGAAAGGATTCACTTTCTCCATATTGTATATGTGCCATAACCTTTTTGTGTTTAAGGTGCTTTTTGTCCTGATTGATAAAAAGAACAATATTTTTGAGCATCTCCGGTTCAATGACAACTTTTTTTCCTTCTCTTGGACTTATTATAACTTTATTCGGTGTCCATTTCTCATTTTCGTTTTTATGCATCCAGAATTCTTTCTCAATCCCTTTCTTTTTCACCCCCTCCTCTGTTAGATAGAAAAACTCGTTAGCACCTGTTGTAAATCCACGACGAACCTCTGCCACTTCTTTTAATGGTACAAGTTTATTTTTACCTTTCTTTAGAATCGTAAAGAAAATTTCTGGCGCTCGTAAGTACTTCCCCCATTTTGCCCCTGCATATTTCTTCTCATCTGGTTCAAATCCCTCGTCCCATAATTCTTTCTGGGCTATTGGGAATATTCTTAAGTCTTCGTTTTCATAAAAATCGTTATGTCTAAGGATAGTCTTTTTGAGTTTATCGATAGCGTTTAATCTTTCTACCTGCTTTTCCCACATATCCTGTGCTGGAGGAATAAAGCTTCTCAAGGGCTTTTTAAGATAGACAAAGCGGACAAGGTTATTGTCTCGCTCCTTTTTGTCTTTGCACTTTTGAAGGATGATAATGCAGGTGTTGATGTCAGCATCTTCAAACCAGCGCTCCACCTTTGATTCGATGATAGCAATGATTTTGTAATTTTTCAGAAAGAACTCCTGAAGCCCTTTCCCATAATCCACATCGAGCCATGAATTAGAGACGATGAAACCGAAGTGTCCACCATCTTTTAAAAACTTTGTGCCATGTATAAAAAAATAGGTGTGGATGCCCGCTTGTTTTCCTATATGAGCTATCTTATTGCCCGCAAGGTCCTTCAGCGCGTTTTCAATGAGTTTCTCTTTATCTACGCCAATCTCAGGTATTTCTTCCTGCCTTGTATATGGTGGGTTACCCACTATTGCATCAAACCATCGGGGGTACGCCACCTCTCTATCCTTAACACCCAGGGTTTTTGCCCTGACCTTCCGCCATTTTTCGGGAAGCTCAAACCCTTCATGTTGTGAAAGAAGTATGAAGAAATCTTCCTGGAGGATATTCGGATAGTTTTTATCTACACCCAAATCATTGATAGCAAGATTGATGGTAGAGAGGTGGGCAGGAAATTTAGCAATGTCGTTCCCCCATAGTGTATCTAAAATATCTTCATGACCTTTACGTTGATTCATCAGTTTCTTGTGCTGATATGCCCTTACAAGAAAAGTACCGGCTCCACAAGAAGGGTCAAGAATTTTATCATCCTCGTGATACAAGCAGAATTTGAGAATTAAATCCACCACGTCGGGGCTTGTGAAATATTGACCTAAGACATGCCGTTCATCCTGAGGAATGAGTCGTTCAAATATTCTGCCTATCACATCGTAACCAAGTTTTGAAAAGTCGTATCTTTTGAGGATATATACTAGTTCCTTTATCTCATTAACGACCTCTTTTGCATCAGGGAAGGCAATGAAATCTATAAAATCTGTAGTGTAGATAGTTTCGTAATCTATCTTTAATACTTCATCAAAGTAACTCTGAAGAAACTTCTGAAGTTGTGATCCCTTAAACAGTCCTTCCGGAATTTCGAGGGGTGCAAGTTCCTGTGGTCTTTTAGCCTGAAGAAGGCTGTAAAAGAGGATTTTATTAACGAGGAGATATGCGGTTTGCCTTGCAGCCTTGTCAAAATCCTCTTCCTGCCAGGCAAAACTCCAACCCTGTTCTATAAACCAGGTTGTGAGTTTCTTTGCAAAGACAGCGTCCTTGTGGCATTGATTATCAATAATGTTGTGATAATAGGCAGAAAGCGTTTTTATCTTTTCGTGAAGTCTGAAAACAAGCAATTCATCGATTGCCTGTTTGGGTTCTGGTTCTTTCCCTGTATGTACAGAGAAAAGTTTTATTAAAAATTCTTGTAATCCTCTTTTTATAGATTCACTGAATCTTGTTTGTTCAATGTCATCGAGATTTTCTAATTCAGAGAGAAAGTACTTTTCTGCAATCTGTTCTTCTTCAGGACATAGTGAATTAACCTTTTCTGTATTAAACCAGATAAGTTTTTTAAAGTTAGTCAGAGCAAAGTATTTTGCCTTTCTTTTCGTAGCTTTTTCCCTTGCAGGTTCTTTTAAATATTTTTCATTAAAAATATTGAAATCTGGAGGCTTTGCCTCGATGACACAGAGGATGTTCTTGCTTCGCCTTGATTCGTAAATAACAGTATCAGGCATTTTTCTATCATCCCCGGAAGTTTCTACGTCTGGCATACCAAGATCGAGATCTTTGTCTTCAATGATTTTCCTCATCCAATGCATCAAAATGGCAACCCCTGTTCTTTCTGTCTTGTGAGATTTCATTTCAAAAGGAGCTGGATTTTTTGTTGGTTTGCCTTGTAATCTACGCATTTTATTATCCTCGTTCTCCAAAAACATCCTTGCGAAGCTCTTTATCTTCTTTTAAGTCCCTGAGAACAATATCTACACATCTTTTTGCAATCTCGAAAGCGGCTGCAATTCTTGTAATTTTCACATCAGACAGCCCTTTTATCGTTAGAAATTTTTCAAGCGGTTGATTTGCCATGCCCTGAAATGAACCAAACTTTGTCAGAATTTCTTCAGCAATTTTTTCTGCTGGTTTGCCTTTGATGCCTGTAGAAATTATGATAGATAGCAACTCTGTATCCGAAAGACTATCTGCGCCAAGCTCTATGAGTTTGCCGCCGGGATGATGCCATCGTTTGTCTTGAGAACCACCTGAAGATTGCTTATCAGTGCACTTCTTCATAAAGTCTCACCATTATCCTGTGATAGAATATAATACGATGACTTGAATAATTACGATGATTTTAAGCTGGTCAATTTATAGCTTAAATTTTGTTTATTATCAAGGCAATTTTAATGCCTCATTGATGATTTTTCGGGTGGTTCGTGGGTGTCTTTTCCACCGTGATGGCAGGTTTTTTTGTTTTCCGTGTGCTCTTTGAATTCCCTCAGTCAAAATCAGCGTAGATTTCTCCAAAATTTATATTTGCAATGTTAACTTTTTCATACTGCTTTTTTACTGATAATTTCGCATATTGAAGATCTGGACTTGCACTTCCATTCCGTATCGCTACGGATGCCTCTATGAATCCGGCGAGGCTGTCGGCTGCCTTAACAAGTTCCCCGTCTTTCGGATTGAACCTGTCGTCATTATATGTCCCGTTGATCTCTTTGCTACTGAACTTTTCTTTAATACCGTTTATTGTCACCACACTGTCAAATTCGTCTTCCGTAAACATTTTAATCTCCGGATGCCATTCCTCCGGGATCAGACCATATACTTCTTTTTCCATCTGCTCTTTCTCATAGCCTTTTATCAGGTCACTGAGTCCTTCGACCGACCTTTTTACCGGGGATATGATATCTCTGGTAAGGACCTCCGGCAGGTCATGAAACAAGCCGGTAAAGTAGTTGTTAACACACCTTTTTCTGCATGCCTTTATTTCCAGAGAAAATAGATAAGAAAGTATGGCAACAAATAACGAATGTCCCAGAACAGAAGTCTTTGGTATTCTGTGGAGATGAGCCCATCGTGACTGGAATCTGAGTTGGCCGCACAAGTCGATAAAATTTTTATATTTTGAATGCTTTGTCAATTGATCCACACCCTTTAAATCATAGTATCGTTCCTGCTTTTCCTGTAAATCTTTTCTTATCGTATCTATCTCGTAGCCATACGGGTTTGCATGCTCAATAATGTTGAACTCCCACTTTGTGGCATAAAAATGGGAGGCGCTTAAAATCCGCTTGTTTAACGTGTCGTCACTCTTCAAAAAATAACTGCAAAATCTTTCACAGAAATTCATGCCTAAAGGCGATAGAATGAATTCTAATTCTTGATAAACCCACTCGTTTAATTGTTTGTATTTATTTGCGTCTTCCTTTATCTTATAAAAAATTGGCGGCTTTAAATCGGTAATGACGATGCGCTGCAAAAGTTCAAAAATCCCCCCTTCAATGATGTCTGTCCAGTTAAAACCCTGCTTATCTTCCTCGAATTTACCCAGAAAATAAGCAATTACCATCTTGTGGGCTTGTTTATCCAGTTCTATCAATTCTATGGGACGTATCTTATCGTTCCATCTTTGCATGTAAGCAGCATCGAAAATTTTAAGAAGTAGTGCCTTTCGTATCATGATTTTAAGATTCCCGCTGAATAGCTGATAGGTTTAAGCCGACCAATTTAAAGTCTAAATCTTGTTTATTATCAAGGTGTTTTATGTGTCGTTGATGATCTTTCCGGCGGCCTAGTCATGTCTTTTCCGCAGTGCGGACACATGCCTTTTTTTCCCGCATTTTCCCTGAATTTCCTTGGTAAAGCCGGTGGTAAGTATCCCTGTCGGTATCGCATCGCGCCAATCCCTAAGATGGCAATGATTGCCCCCCAAAAACCTTCCCAGCGGAGTTATTGGATACATGTCGCCGTAGCCAACCGTGGTTACGGTGGCCACACCCCACCACAGTGCTGCCGGGATGCTCGAAAATGCCGCGGGTTGGGCTGCGTTTTCAATAAAGTACATGAGGCTTGAGGCGACTACCAACAAGATTGACACCCCAAATACTGTTACGAGGAGTGCTTCCTTTTCTTCCCTAAGCACGTTTCCCAGCGTTCTCAAAGACTCAGAATAGCGTCCCATTTTTAAGATACGAAGCAGCCGGAAAAGCCGTAATGCCCTTATCACGCGCAAATCGAGGGGAAGGAACATGGGTACGTAAAATGGCAAAATCGCCATCAAATCCACAAGCGCAAAAGGGGTCCCGGCAAACCGGAACCTCCCCTTTAGGGGACCTCGAAATCTCTTGTCAATCGTGCAGGTCCATAAGCGGAGAAGGTATTCAACGGTAAATACGAATACGGAGAATGCGTCAAATCACTGCACAGCGGGATGAAATGCCTTCTACGGTTTCCGGGATGACAGCAAATACGTTCAGAAAAATCAATGTTGTAATGAAGACCTGGAATATCCTGGCATGTACATCTGCTCTTGATACCCCATTCAAAATTTCGTCTACCCTGTTTTTTATTTTTTGTCCCATGTTTATTTCTAAAACCATTAATACTGTGAGCGCCGTCCAAAACGGCTTCAAATACTCTGGTTACTTCAGGCGATAATGGATTGAATCCGGAGTGACGATTCTGTCCCTCCTGGACAGGTTGAGCAAGTTGCTCCAATGCCGATAATGCCCCTAAATAACGTTTATTACGCTCTACCTCACGGTATATCTTAAACGCACGCGGGTTATTAATGGTTGTTTCCACCCGTAACACACTCCCCTTGTCATACATCTTCAGAGAATTCTTCTTCATGCGGTGTTTGATGCGAACCCCTTGCGGCCTTTTCTTTGTATCCGTTATTATCTCGCCTTGAAAATTACCCGTGAGTTTTCTCCCCAAAAAGGTCATCACGTCTGAGGCATTGAAGTTCACTAAGGCATGTTCCACCAGTTCCGGGTAGATTTCTGTCAAGCTTTGCCGATCTTTGAACATCACATCGGTTGCATACTCCCCTTGATCCAGCACCCAATAATATCCCGTCGAAAATACCTTTTTTATTCGGGGCAATACGGGATTTATCTGCCGCGAAAGCGCATCAAACGCCTTCACAAAATTGACGCCAACAAACTGTTCTGCTATCTCCTGCGCCCTCTTCACATTATCAACCTGAATAATACTATTATCGTATCTCTGATACCCTATGCCCTCGCTACCCAGCCGTTTACACAACCATTCACGCCCGGTGATATAAATTTGTATCTGGAAGGGAAACCACGTCTGTATCCGTACATGCATGAAACCAAATTCCTTATGCTGGTAATAAAAATACAGAAACAAACATCTGCGTTCACGAATTACCACCTCTAATTTTCCCGTCTCTCTATTACCTCGTGTATCAAATGACACATACGGCTCTACACCCTTTAACACACAAAGAAGACCCTCTTTTACCTGCTCTTTTTCTTGTATCTTCCGCGCAACGCCTTCCTTG
>CAZBCT010000119.1:0-9198 GCA_964490485.1 uncultured Candidatus Brocadia sp.
ATACCCTATTGGAGGACGGTTTTAAAGCTTCGGTTGCGGCAGAGCCGCTCTAGGAATAAACTCACCCCTTTCCCCTCTCAAGAGGGGAATTTGAGAAGTCCCCTCTTGAGAGGGGCAAGGGGTGGGTAGAAAGTCGCTGGGTTTTGTTTTTTAAAACCCAATCTAATTAATGGTAGGCATTCAAGAAATGTACTGGCTCTATTTAGTCATCGCTATCGTGTCGGAAGTCGTTGCTACTTCCGCTCTCAAGGCTGCCGGCGGGTTCACCCGGTGGGGTCCCTCATTGCTGGTTGTTGCGGGCTATGCCTCGGCGTTCTATTTTCTCTCGCTTACTCTGCGCTCTATTCCGCTCGGCATCGCCTATGCTATCTGGTCTGGTGTTGGGGTGGCGCTGGTTTCAATTATTGGTTGGGTCATTTATCATCAGACGCTTGATGCCGCAGCGCTTATCGGCATCGCGATTATCATTGCAGGGGTGGTGGTTCTGAACCTCTTTTCAAAGTCGGTGTCCCACTGAGCACCATGCCTAACATCGCTTTAGACAGGGACACGCAAAAAACATCGTGCCACTTAACGTAGACGTTCGGCGGACGATCAACGGTTTCATGTGATGAGTGAAGAAGAGTTGACAGTTTGGACGATCGGGCACTCTGCCCGAACTCTTGGCGATTTCCTTGAGCTGCTTACTGCCAACGAGATCGAGGCGGTTGCTGACGTGAGGCGCTACGCGGCGTCCCGCAAACATCCACATTTCAATCGGGACGCGCTGTGCAACTCACTCTCGGGGGTTGGAGTGGAATATGTGCCTCTGCCGGAACTCGGCGGACGAAGACGCCCACGTCCGGATTCTCAAAACACTGTTTGGCGCAACGAGTCTTTCCGCGGCTATGCGGACTACATGGAGACAAAGGAATTTCGCGCAGGAATCGAGCAACTGATGGATCTGGTCCGTCGGCAACGGACAGCTATCATGTGTGCGGAAGCGGTATGGTGGAGATGCCATCGGTCGCTGATCGCCGATTTCCTGAAGGCGAACGGCGTTTGTGTGCGACATATCATCAGCGGAAAAAAGACCGAGGTTCACCCTTACACATCCGCGGCGCGTTTAGAGAATGGCAGACTGTCCTATCGCCTGGAAAATGAATCAACGTAATGCCAACTATGTAACAACCGGAGTCGTCAGAGATAATCGAAAACAGGAGGAGAACCATTATGCCACGAAAATTCAAAGTTGGTGATCACGTAACCTGGAACTCTGAGGCCGGCTACGTCAACGGCACGATCATCAAGGTGCATACGGAAGATTTCGACTACAAGGGGTACACGCACCACGCCAGCAAAGATGATCCGCAATATGAGATCAAGAGCGACAAGACTGACCATATCGCAGCGCATAAGGGCTCGGCGTTGAGAAAGACAAGTCGCTGAGACCGATCCAAACGCTGCACCCGACTGGGGACACACCTGATTTCGTGCGATATGACGATGTTGCAAGCGCCCCCCGGCAGATGAGATTAGTCGTCAGGTGTCGCATACAATGACGTACCTATTCAGCGAAACTGGCAGAGAATATTTTCTCAGAATAGTTAAGAGTCAATAGGGAAAACGGGCAGACGGGAAAATCCCGAAGGGATGCCATGATTGTAGAAAGAGAAATACACCACAACAATTAACCCCGTAGGGGTGAAATATCGCAAGATAATGACACTATACCACCCCTACGGGGTTAACCATAATTGCATAACGATTGCTATAATAATGACATCCCTTCGGGATTACATAATCAATATTTCGTTCACTCGTAGTGATAGTGAAAGAAAGTACGCTGAATAGTTACCACAATGGCTGGCATCAAAAGATAACGAGCAGTAACAGGAGGAAGTCCAGATGAGCATCCAACTACGGCAGGGAACAATCGAAGACGCCAAAACCTGCGGCCTGATCAGCTACACGGCGTTTAAGGCTATCGCGGACCAGCATAACTTTCCACCCGACTTTCCCTCTCCCGAGATCACTACCGCGCTGTTGTCGGAGTTCCTGACACACCCCAACATTTATGGAGTGGTCGCCGAACTCGATGGCCGGGTTGTTGGCAGTAACTTTGTCGACGAGCGTTCGGCTATCGCCGGCATCGGCCCGATCACAGTTGATCCGGTCGTGCAGAACCGCGGTATCGGTCGCGAACTTATGCACCACGTCCTTGAACGAATTGCGCAGCGACGCCTCCCGGGGTATCGGCTAGTCCAGGCAGCCTATCATAACCGGTCGCTTTCCCTCTATACCAAGCTGGGATTCATGGCCCGCGAGCCGCTGTCGACTATGCAGGGGTCACCCCTGACCGTACAGATTCCTGGGTACACCGTGCGCCCGGCCATCATGGACGATCTGGATGTCTGCAATCGGCTATGTTTGAGAGTTCATGGTCATGACCGTAGTAACGAGTTGCTTGATGCACTCAAGCAGAGAACTGCCACCGTTGTCGAGCATGGGAGCCGTATTACTGGCTATGCTACAGCGGTCGCGTTCTTTGGCCATGCCGTAGGCAAGACAAACGAAGACATGAAAGCACTCATCGGGGCGGCGCCGGCGTTCTCTGGTCCCGGCTTCCTCTTACCCACCCGCAACGGGGAGCTGCTCCGTTGGTGTTTGGAGCATGGACTACGCGTAGTCCAGCCAATGATGCTCATGAGCGTTGGTCTCTATAATGAGCCAGCAGGAACGTTCCTGCCCTCGATCCTCTACTAAGCAGGAACAGCTTATACAGTTTTAAAGGGAATCTCGGAACTACCAGAACCTGAACATTGTCAACTATTATCATACCACTCTTAATTCGGCGTCAAGCGTTCGGTGAAGGGTATCGACGATGATTTGCTGTGCATTATCAACTTCTTCACCCGTTAATGTCCGATCTATGGCCTGGAAACAGAGATTAAAGGCAACGCTCTTCTTTCCGGCAGGGATCTGTTTTCCACGATATACGTCAAAGAATTTCATTTCCTTCAAGAAATAAATCTTGGTATCCTCGATACATTTCTTGATAGACGACCATGGTACCTCCTCACTCACCAGAAGGGCCAGGTCACGAGAAACGGCAGGATACTGCGGCAGGTCTTGATATTTTTTGGTAAAATTTGACTTCCCAACCAATAGATCAATGTCTACTTCGGCGAGGCAGGATACCGTTCTGAATCCCAATGCCTGACTGACTTCCCCACAATACCCAACCGGGTTGCCATCCATCTGAATCCTTGCCGCCCTTCCATCCCTGAATAATCTGGATTCGTTGAAGGAAATCCATTCACATTGCAAGACGATACCGAGATTTCTGAGCAGCGCCTCAAATATCCCTTTTACCGTTAAAAAATCGGCATCAACCAACAGGGACAAGCAATTTTTTTCCTGTGGCAGTTTATTCCCTGCAAGATACACTTTGGCAATTTCAAAGATCTTTATTTGCTCTGTGCCATGATTCAGATTATACAACTTGGCGCTGATAAGACTGGGCAGGAGTGACGTCCGCAAACGGCTCTCTTCCTGTCTCAGCGGGTTTACAATATCGATACCCGCCCTATCCGACCATAGATTTACCGATTGCAAAGGCGAGGCATCGACAATACTAAAGGTTTTAACTTCGTAGAAACCAAGCCCGATGAGAAATTGACGAATAGTATCTTCAACGATCTCATCTTTGTTCTTTGTATTCCCACGCACACTGATAGAAGTCCTGGTAGGTATCTTATCATACCCATAAATCCTGGCGACCTCTTCGACCAGATCGATCTCGCGATAGATATCGCCTCGAAAACCCGGCACCTCAACATCAATAAAGTTTTCGTTATCATTGAGAATTTTAAAGGAAAGTTTTTTTAAGATACCAAGAGCAAGGTCTCTTTTTATCTCTGTCCCCAGGATTTTGTGAAGTCGTTCCATACGGAGGGTAATTTTTTTTGTTTCGTGCCTTCCCGATGTTATTTGAATAGTACCGCTGGCAATTTCCCCTCCTGAACAGTCTTTGATAAGCCTTGAGGCTCTTTGAGATGCGCGGTCTATACCTTCATGATCTGTGCCTCTTTCAAAGCGATATGAGGAGTCTGAAGCAATGCCTAACGATCTCGACGTACGCCGTATTTGTCTTGGTTCAAATTGAGCACATTCCAGGAAGATATTTTTGGTTGATTCAGAAACCTCCGTCTCCTTGCCTCCCATAATGCCGGCAATGGCAACAGGTTTTCCGCCATCAGCGATAACCAGCATGTCATGAAAAAGCGCCCTTCTGGCGCCATTAAGAGCGACAATTTCTTCTCCGCTCCTTGCCCTCCTCACTATGATCTTTTGTTCTGTTACTTTGTCCAGATCGAATGCATGCAGCGGTTGTCCCGTCTCCATCATCACATAATTGGTTATATCAACGATATTGTTTACCGGCCGAAGACCAATGCACCGTAATCTCTTTTGCATCCATTCAGGAGACGGTGCAACGGTTATATGACGAATTACCCTGGCTGTATAATGGGGACACAACAGCGGTTCTTCAACGGCAATCGTGATCGTCTTCGATATCTCCGTATGAGCGCTGATAAAATTTGTTTCCGGGAACTGTACACTTCCGCCAACAATTGCAGCCACCTCACGAGCAATACCAATAATGCCAAGACAATCAGGACGATTGGAGGTAACTTCTACATCCAGGCAAAAATCATCTTCCACAGGTTTTATATCAGCGACTACCAATCCAACGCTGGTCAGCCTGTCGGCCAGTTCCTGCGGAGTTAAGTGAAAAGCAACGTATTCTTTTAGCCAGTGGTAGCTAATCTTCATTTATCGTTTAGAATTGTGATAAAAAACGCAGGTCATTTTCGTAGAAAAGGCGAATATCATTGATACCATACTTCAGCATCGTAATCCGTTCGACCCCCATTCCGAAGGCAAAACCTGTGTACTTTTCCGCATCGTAATGCACAGCTTTAAATACATTTGGATCAACCATTCCGGCTCCCAAAATTTCCACCCACCCACTGTAAGAACATACGCTGCACCCTTTGCCGTCACAGATAGAGCATGAAATATCAACCTCTGCACTCGGCTCCGTGAATGGGAAAAATGATGGCCGAAAGCGCATCTGAACACTTTGACCAAAATAGGCCGTGATAAATTGGTAAAGCACTCCCTTCAGATCCGCAAAGCTGACTCCTTCGTCAACCAGCAGACCTTCCACCTGATGAAACATAAAGGAGTGTCTCGCATCAACAGTATCTGGCCGATATACCTTGCCCGGAGCAATAATGCGAACGGGCGGTTTTTGTTTTTCCATGATGCGAATCTGAACGGTGGATGTTTGGCTTCTTAAAAGCACATCCTCTTTGATATAAAAAGTATCAAAATCTGTTCGCGAAGGATGATCGGTGGGGATGTTTAACGCCTCAAAATTGTAATACTCCAACTCCACTTCAGGGCCGTAAGCCACATCGAAACCCAGGCTTGCAAATACCCCTTTGATGTCGTCGATCGTTTGAGTGAGGGGATGTTTTTTTCCCGCAAACTGAGGTTTACCCGGTAAAGTAATATCAAATAATTCAGCCTTGACTTTTGAAGCCGATTGCACGGACAACTTGCTTATCAACTCTTCTATCGTAGCGCCAATTTCAGCCTTGAGCGAGTTAACCCCCCGCCCAAAGTCAACACGCTTGTCAATAGGCAATGTTGGGATAAGTTTCATAAGATCATTGACAATACCCTTTCTTCCTAAGTATTTCGTCCTCAATTGTTCTGCATCTTTCTGGGTATTTGCAGAACGGATTTCAACTAGTAAGTTTTTTTTAATCTCTTCTAATTTCTCTAACATGGAAACGCGTTTCTCAAAGACATAAAAAAACGTAGGCACGTTCCGTTCCGGTCTGTTTCCGGAAGAGAACGTGCCTTCTATTTCAGAAATACCATATCACATTTAGCTGACAGGGTAATGCTTCGGCACAAGTGTTACATTGCCGCCTTAACCTGCTCGACTAATTGATCAAAAGCAGGTTTATCATTGACCGCCATCTCAGCCAGCATTTTTCTGTTGAGATCTACCTTTGCTTTAATTATCCCGCTCATAAAACGGCTATATGATATCCCCCGCTCCCTGGCTGCAGCGCTGATTCGGGAAATCCAGAGTTCCCGGAATTTTCTCTTGCGGGCTTTCCGGTCTCTAAACGAAAATACCATGGCACGAATATACGTCTCCATGGCCTTGCGGTACAGGTTGCCTCTGCCACCCCAATATCCTTCCGTCTTATTCAACAATCTTTTTCTCGATCTTTTTCTTGCACAACCTTTTGTTGCTCTTGGCATGTTACAACTCTTTCATTAAAAAATTAAAACTTACCTTACGACCCTCGTAACGCCCTTGTCATGATTTTATTGAAAGCGGACGAAACCCCTGACTTTTTTCTCAGATGTCCACGCCGTCTTCCTGATTTTCCAGACATCAGATGGCCCTTCCCTGCCTTTGGTCTCTTGACCTTCCCTTTGGCGCTTATTTTTATCCGTTTTTTAAGACCCTTATGGGTTTTTAGCTTTGGCATCTACAAAACCTCCATTTCCAGTAAATATTATAAATTCAGTTCATTTTCTATGACAGAAGCCGAATTCAATTGCCACAAAGGCTTTTTTACTTCGGTGATAAAATGATACCCATTCTGCGCTCATCAGATATTTTTTCCTTCTCTACTTTAGCAATATCCTCAAGTGCATCAGAGATTTGTTTCAAAATACCCTCACCTACCTCTGTGTGGGCACGTTCCCTTCCCTTAAACATTATGCTGACGAGAACACGGTCTTTATTTTCTAAAAATTTCCTGGCTTGCCGGATCTTTGTTTGTATGTCATGCTCGCCGGTTTTTGGCCTCAGTCTTAATTCCTTTAATTGCACGACATGCTGCTTCTGATGTGACTTTTTCTTTTGTTTATATTTAAACTTGCCATAATTCATAATCCGGCAAACAGGTGGAGTTGCGTCAGGAGCTACCTCCACAAGGTCAAGCTCCACCGTCCTTGCCTTTGCGATAGCATCTTCTTTACTAATCACTCCAACCTGAACACCGTTCTCATCAATCAACCGCACCGTTGAGGAACGGATCCGCTCGTTAATCCTTAATTCTTGTGAAATGTATATTCTCCTCCCAAAAAGTTACGATTACCTTTTTTCTCTGATTTCAGATTCCGCGTTTTTTATAAATTCTTCCAGAGGGATCGCACCCTCATTCCCTTTTTTCCTACTCCTGACGGCAACAGTGCCACCTTCCACTTCTTTATCTCCGACGATCAGTAAATAAGGAATTTTCCCTACCGTTCCTTCCCGTATCTTGTAATTTATTTTAGCGCTGCTCAAATCACATTCCGCCCTGAAATTCTTAGCAAGCAACAGAGCTTGTATTTTTTTTGCATAATCAACGTGTGCATCGGTAATCGGCAATATCCTTATCTGAACAGGTGCAATCCATAAGGGAAAATCGCCCGCATAGTGCTCTATCAAACACCCAACAAAACGCTCCATAGCTCCCAGAACGGTGCGATGTACCATTACCACACGATGATGAAACCCGTCAGAACCAACATAATTGACATCAAATCTTTCTGGCAGATTAAAGTCTACCTGAATTGTGGGTCCCTGCCAGCCGCGTCCTATGGCATCTTTGACCTTGATATCGATTGCCGGACCATAAAACTTTGCCTCGCCCTCCATTCGGACATATTTTAATCCTTTTTTTTCAAGGGCAATTTTCAAGGCCTCCTCGGCGTGTTCCCAAACTTCATCCCGGCCTATGTATTTTTCCTTTTCTCCTTTGCCCCGGACGCTTAATTCAATCTCATATTCATGAAATCCAAAACTTGAAAGCATGAACTGCGCCAGATCAATTACCCCCAGGATTTCACTTTCCAGTTGGTCTGGCGTACAGAATATATGCGCATCGTCCTGGGTAAATCCCCGCACACGCAACAGGCCATGCAGTACACCCGACCTTTCATACCGGTACACGGTGCCCAATTCCCCCCACCGCAAAGGTAAATCGCGATAGCTGTGCAGCTTTGTCTTATACATAAGCACAGCAAAAGGACAATTCATGGGCTTTAAGATATATTCATGACCATCCACCTCAATTGGTGAGTACATGCTCTCACGGTAGAAATTCCAATGACCGCTGGTTTTCCATAAATTGATTTTTGCAATATGAGGACTATAAAGAATTTCATACCCGCGCCTGAAATGCTCTTCTCTCCAAAAATTCTCAATAATATTGCGTATCCTCGCACCCTTGGGATGCCAGAAGGTTAATCCCGGCCCCCCCTCTTCATGAAAACTGAAAAGATCTAAATCCTTTCCAATTTTACGATGGTCACGTTTTTCCGCCTCTTCAAGGAATTTTAGATATTTGGCAAGTTCTGCCTGCGTGAAAAACGCCGTCCCATAAATACGCTGCAGCATGGGATTCGTTTCCTTCCCACGCCAATAAGCGCCAGCCACACTCAGGAGCTTGAATATACCGGCCTTGCTTGTTCTCTGAATATGAGGGCCGCGGCACAGGTCCATAAAATCACCTTGCGTATAAAAAGAAACGGTTTCATCTTCGATATCTTTAATAAGCTCTGCCTTAAAAGGTTGATCAACGGCTTCCATCTTCTTTATCGCCATATCGCGAGGAAGTTCCATCCTTGTGATAAGAATATTCTCGCGAATAATTTTTGCCATTTCTTCTTCAATCTTCCTGAGGTCTTCTTCAGACAGGCTGTGTTGAAGGCTGAAGTCATAATAAAATCCATTTTCAATCGTAGGGCCTATCCCAAGTTTTACACCAGGAAAGAGACGGCTGACTGCCTGCGCCATAATGTGCGCTGTGCTATGACGGAGAATTTCCAGCCCTTCCTCGGTATCGTCGGTAATTACCGACAAGGAAATATCCTCTTTAATAGGATAGCTAAGGTCCACAAGCACACCACCAGCCTTTCCCGCTAGCGCCCTTTCGCCTAAACGATTTCCAATATTGCTGGCGACTTCACCGATGGTGATATTCTCTTTATATTCCTTTTTTGTCCCGTCAGGTAACGTAATCTTAACCATATAAAACCTTTTTTCTGTTCCGTAACGATTCGTTTAAAAGTACTTCTTTTGTAACAATTTAGTTTTTTGAAAAATTCCAATAATAGCGATGTTTACCGCGC
>CAZBCT010000120.1:0-9183 GCA_964490485.1 uncultured Candidatus Brocadia sp.
CTGCGCGGCAAACATCGGCCATTATTGGAATTTTTCAAAAAACTAAATTGTTACGATTTATATAAAACCTCAGACACGTAATCAAAATAGTAACACGTAGCGCCGATCCCTTGTGGTCGGCATAGGCCGTACGGATTCCGGTGACACCCTACTTAATTATTGACTCAGTGTTGACAAATAGTTAAGATTCCCCTATGTCCGGGATTGCTCGTGTGGTAGTCCCGGCCGCATGCTATGTCGGCAGAATTCTGCTATGTCCCAATCACGCCCTTTCATGCCGGACGCAAGAGAAAATATTTTTACCCGGGAGAAATCGCCTTGTTTGAACAAACCTTCAAGAATATAGACGACATCCTCCACAAAGATGCCGGTTGCAGCAGCGAACTGGACTATGTGGAGCAGACATCGTGGATTCTTTTCCTGAAATATCTGGATGATTTTGAGAAGGACAAAAAAACCGCGGCAGAGCTTGCCGGTAAATCCTATGAAGGAATTATTAACAAACAATACCAATGGGAAGTCTGGGCAGTGCCCAAAGGCAAAGACGGAAAGAACGATCATCATAAGGCGCTCACCGGCGATGATCTGAAAGACTTTGTTGATCACAAGCTGTTTCCCTACCTGAAAAAGTTCAAGACGTCAGCCGAAAGCGCCGACACCATCGAATACAAGATCGGCGAGATTTTCAGCGAGCTGAAAAACAAGATTCAGAGCGGCTATAACCTGCGCGAAGTCATGAATCGTATTGATGAACTCCGCTTTCGTTCCCACGCTGAAAAGCATGAGATGTCGCACCTGTACGAAGACAAAATCAAGAATATGGGCAACGCGGGCAGAAACGGCGGCGAATACTACACACCCCGTCCGCTCATAAAAATCATCGTGAAGGTGGTAGCGCCCACCATCGGCAACAAGGTGTATGACGGCGCGGTCGCTTCGGCTGGCTTCCTCGCGGAGGCGTTTGAATACCTGAAAACCAGCAAGAACCTGACCACCAAAGACGCGGAGACGCTCCAGAAAAAAACCTTCTACGGCAAAGAAAAGAAGTCGCTCGCCTACATCATCGGCACGATGAATATGATTCTGCACGGCATAGAAGCGCCCAACATTGTGCATACCAACACGCTGGCGGAAAACCTGGCCGATATCCAGGAAAAAGACCGTTACGAGATCATCCTTGCCAATCCCCCATTTGGCGGCAAGGAACGAGCGAAGGTACAGCAGAACTTCCCCATCAAAACCGGCGAAACCGCCTTTCTGTTCCTTCAGCATTTCATCAAAATTCTCAAAGCGGGCGGAAGAGCGGGTGTGGTGATCAAAAACACCTTTCTTTCCAATACGGACAATGCATCCGTATCTTTGCGCAAACTGCTGCTGGAAAGTTGTAATCTGCATACGGTGCTGGATCTGCCCGGCGGCACCTTTACCGGTGCGGGCGTTAAAACCGTGGTGCTCTTTTTTGAAAAAGGCGCGCCGACACGAAAGGTCTGGTTTTATCAGCTCAATCTGGACAGAAATCTCGGCAAGACCAATCCGCTGAACGAAAACGATCTGGCGGAGTTTATAAAATTACAGAAGACCAAAGCCGATTCGGAAAACTCCTGGTCGATGAATATGTCCGATGTGGATAAAACCACATTCGACCTGTCGGTGAAGAATCCGCATAAAAAGGATGAAACAGCGCTGCGTGAACCGGGAAAAATTCTGGACGAGATGAAGGCGCTGGATGAAGAAGCGGCGAGAATCATTAAGAAGATCAAGGTGATATTATGAAAAATACATTGGCTGTCTTTGGAAATTTCAAAATCCGCCGGATTTACGATGAAAAATCCGAAGCTTGATTTTTCGTAACACTTTAGTTTTTTGAAAAACGTATTACCGATAAGCTCCATAGGAGCAACCTGTTTGTAGCAAGATAGGATGCCATAACAGATATCAGCTCCGTCAGGAGCGACCTGTCTCCCTATCAATCATATACAGGCCGCTCCTACGGAGCTATTTACCCTATTGAATTTTATTGCGCTACAAACAGATCGCCCCTAGCGGGGCTACATTGTTTTTCATGTCTCCTGGATTTTTCAAAAAACTAAAGTGTTACGATTTTTCTCGGTTGTGGACATTATTCAGGTTTTAATACAGCAGCCAAACTATCAAACCGCCCGAAAGTATGGGAATAAATTCAGAGTAATAATGATGCCGATTAAAGACCGCCATTACCCCAAAAGCGAGATACTGCTTTATAGGCAATGAGAGCGCTGGTATGATTAAGATTTTGGAAAGGCAACTCATTTGACTTCAAAGACGCGAATATTCATCAGTTCCGTGCAAAAAGAACTTGCTGATGAGCGCCGGGCGCTTAAGGAATTCGCCAGCGGGGACCCACTCATGAGCCGGTTTTTCGAGGTTTTTCTCTTTGAGGACTTGCCTGCTTCCGACCGCCGTGCTGACGAAGTCTATTTGAATGAGGTAGATCGCTGTGGAATATATGTCGGCCTCTTTGGAAGCGACTATGGCCGTGAGGACGCCGAAGGAGTATCTCCGACGGAGCGAGAGTTTGACAGGGCAACGTCAACGGGCAAGGAACGGCTGATATTCATAACGGGGACAGATGACAGCCGACACAGCAAGATGCTGGCGCTCATTGGCAAAGCAGGTAAACAACTCATCCGTCGCCGTTTTGTCGGCATTACGGATCTCACAGCAGGGCTTTACGCCAGCCTGGTTGAGTATCTGGAGCGTACCGGAGATCTGCGTACCTTACCCTTCGATGCTGCTGCATGTCCTCGTGCCACCCTGGACGATATTTCCGAAGAAAAGCTTGCCGGGTTTCTTGAACGAGCCCGTAGCGCCAGAGGCTATGCACTCGGTGGTGAAACATCAGTTGATGCGGCCCTCGTCCACTTGAATCTCCTGGATCGCGGCATGCCGAGCCACGCAGCGGTTCTGTTGTTCGGAAAGCAGCCGCAGCGGTTTCTCATTACCTCCGAAGTCAAGTGCATACACTTCCACGGAACTGAGGTGCGCAAACCCATTCCGAGCTATCATATCTATAAAGGCACCGTATTCGAGTTGGTGGATCAGGCGGTTGATTTCGTCATGTCCAAAATTGCCCGGTCTGTGGGTACGCGTTCTCAGGGGCCGCAGGCGCCGGTCGAATACGAACTTCCACGAGAAGCAGTATCAGAGGCCATCGTCAACGCTATTGCCCATCGCGACTATGCCTCCCATGCTTCCGTTCAGGTCATGCTTTTCTCTGACCGCCTGGAAATATGGAACCCCGGTCATCTACCGTCTTCTCTGACGATCGAGCAGTTGCGTTCACCCCACGCTTCCATCCCGCGCAACCCGCTCATTGCCGACCCTCTTTTCCTGGCCCGCTACATTGAAAAGGCAGGAACCGGCACGCTGGACATGATTGCCCTGTGCGCGGAAGCCGGTTTGCCCACACCTGAGTTTCGGCAGGATGGTGGCCAGTTTGTGCAGACCTTGCGCCGCTTCGCCGAACAAGTTACGCAGCCAGAGTCGCAGCCAGAGTCACAGCCAGAGTCGCAGCCAGAGTCGTTGTGTGTCCGTATAGTTAGTATGCTTAAACAACAGTCCTTTTCAAAGATAGAAATATCACAGAGGCTTGGGCAAAAAGAAATATCAGGACGGCTCAATCAAATCATTCGGCAATTACTTGCAGAACATCTCGTTGAATATACCATCCCGGACAAACCCGCAAGCAGACTCCAGAAATACCGGCTTACCCCGAAAGGACAGTCTTGGCTGGACGGATTACATCGCAGGGATAAAGGGCAGACATGATGAAGAAGCATTGGGAAGTAAAGAAGTTGCGGGAGGGAGAAGACTAATAAATAACTATGAATAACTTACGAATAAATTTGCAAAATTGCTATGGTATAAAAAAACTTCAAAAAGAGTTTGATTTTTCGTAACACTTTAGTTTTTTGAAAAACGTATTACCGATAAGCTCCATAGGAGCAACCTGTTTGTAGCAAGATAGGATGCCATAACAGATATCAGCTCCGTCAGGAGCGACCTGTCTCCCTATCAATCATATACAGGCCGCTCCTACGGAGCTATTTACCCTATTGAATTTTATTGCGCTACAAACAGATCGCCCCTAACGGGGCTACTTTGTTTTTTATATCTCCTGGATTTTTCAAAAAACTAAAGTGTTACGATTTTTCTAGTTCAAAAAAACATTTGCAATTTATGCTCCAAACTCCAAACTCTCCAAACGGAGTAATGAAAACATCTTTTGCGAAAACTTTCATAGATTTAAGCAAGGGGGAATCTTCAAAAGATTTTAAGAATCAAATAAAAGAATATCTGGCAAACGAAAAAACTTGGCGAAGTTTGTATTGTAATAGCTGGCCAGTCGCCAGAAGGAAAATATTACAATAGCAATGCAAAAGGGCTGCCTTTCTATCAAGGGAAAAAGGAATTTACAGAAAAGTATATTGGCGAGCCTACAACATGGACAACAGAGATAACAAAAGAAGCAGTTGAAGGTGATGTCCTAATGTCTGTTAGAGCTCCTGTTGGGCCAGTTAATTTTTCCACTCAAAAAATATGTATAGGTCGTGGTTTGGCTGCTATCAGAGCAACAAAAAATATTGATGCTGAATTCCTTTTCAACTTTTTAGTCAAACATGAATCAGAAATTGTCGGAAACGCCGGTGCGGTATTTGCCTCAATTAATAAAACGCAAATTGAAAATCTTCCAATCCCTGTTCCACCCCTCCACGAACAGAAGCGTATCGTTGCCATTTTGGATGAGGCTTTTGCCGCCATCGCCACGGCAAAAGAAAACGCCGAAAAGAATCTGCAAAACGCCCGAGAGCTTTTTGAGTCGTATCTGCAGAGTGTCTTTGCCAGTCCTGGCGATGGGTGGGAAGAGAAGAAGTTGGGGGAATGCTTTAAGCTTAAGAGTGGTGATAATTTAACAAGTAAAATGATGGGCGGAAACGGTAAATTCCCTGTATACGGCGGCAATGGAATTATTGGTATGTATGATGATTTCAATTTGTCCGGAAACAATATTATTGTTGGCAGAGTTGGGGCTTTGTGCGGAAATGTAAGGCATATAAAAGATAAAATATGGCTTACAGATAACGCCTTCAAAATAACAGATCGGAAGTATGATTTTGATCATGCTTTTCTTGCATATTTATTAAACTTTAAGAATCTTCGTGGTTATGCAAGGCAAGCAGCTCAGCCGGTCATTTCTAACTCATCGTTAGAAGGTGTACTATTACAATTCCCTAAATCAAATGAAGAACAAAAACGCATCGTCGCCAAACTCGACGCGCTTTCCACCGAAACCAAAAAGATCGAGGCTATCTACCAGCAAAAGCTTGCCGACCTGGACGAACTGAAAAAATCGGTGCTGGAAAAGGCGTTTAGCGGAGATCTTTAATACTGGATTCCCGCCTTTGCGGGAATGATAGATGAAGAAGTCTTTAATATGGGAGTTGTAGCTCAAAACCGTGAAAATAGCAGTTTTATTTGCAATTATTCACGATTATGTTGACAAAAGAGTGAAAGAATTTATACTGTAACTATGGCAAAAATATTACGTAACAATTTAGTGTTTTGAAAAACGGTAACTGTTTTGCTTTACTTTACGAAGAACCAAAATATTAACTTTTATGCCCGAAGGGCATTCAGTATATAGCAGGGGGTGAAGCCCCCTGAACATGGATAATAAATTAGTTAGCCCTGAAAGGGCGAAAGGAAAAGGGAATCCGCGTGGCTGGCACATTCACGTTTTTAGGGATGCATTTTGTGTTTAGCACGAAGAACAGAATACCCTTGATAGATAATACCATGAATGAACGGTTATATGCTTATATTGGCGGTATAATCAGGGAACTCAGCGGAAAACTCATTGAAATTAACTCCATGCCGGAGCATATCCATTTTTATGCATATATGCCCAAGACCGTTTCTGTTTCTAAATTTATGGAGATTATAAAGGCAAATTCCTCAAAATGGGTTCATGATACGTTTCCAAACAAAGATAAATTTGGATGGCAGGATGGGTATGGCGCATTCTCCGTGAGCAAGTCAGCAGAAGATACGGTAATTCAATATATCCGAAACCAACAAGAACATCATCGAAATAAATCATTTCAAGAGGAATTTGTTGATTTCCTCAAGAAATATGGTATCGAATACGACGAAAATTATATCTGGAAATAAGGAGACGTCCTTTCGCCCCTTTGGGGCTAAATTTGTGTTGTTCTTTTACTCAGGGGGCGAAGCCCCCTGCTATATACTGACAGCCCTTCGGGCTTAAAAAAGGAAAGCTATCGGATGGCTGTTGCGTAAAACATGCTATAGGCTAATGGCCTTTCCGGCCTGAATTTCGCAAAGGGTAACAATTTAGTTTTTTTGTAAAGAGGCATCCAAAGCATTTGTTGTATTGCGGTAAGGGCAAGGCGCTTACGAACAGTTACCACAAGAGACTTGCGTATCTGGAAGGCGCGCACATCATGACGCTTGCTGAATACGCGAAAAAGCATAAATTATCGCACTCTAATTTGATAAATAAAGCAAATCGCCAAACCATAGAAGCTTTTCTTGAAAAAGGCGTTTGGAAAATTGGAGATTACAAACCATGAACGAAGCGGAACACATCTATTCAAAGATAAAAGCCATTATCAGACAGGGCGAAGGTGTGCGGATTGAGTTCAAGGAGTGTAATACCACCCTCAACAAAGGTATTTACGAGACGGTGTGCGCCTTCCTGAACCGCTCCGGCGGCGAGCTTCTGCTTGGCGTTAGAGATGACGGCGTGATAACCGGTATAGTCCCTGAGTGCATCCACCAGATCAAAAATGATTTTTCTACAGCCGTCAATAATCCCCAGAAAATCAGCCCGTCGTTTTATCTCTCACTGGATGAGGCCGTGATCGACGGGAAAACCATTCTCTATATTTATATCCCCGAAAGTTCTCAGGTTCACCGCTGTAACGGGAAAATATACGACCGGAATGAAGACGGTGATTTCAATATCACAGACAACCACAACCTTGTATCCGCACTTTACCTGCGAAAACAGAGCAGTTATTCAGAAAACACTATTTACCCGTATGCTGAACTTGCCGATCTGCGGCCTGATGTTATAGCGAGAGTCCGAAAAATGGCTTTACTCCAGTCGGAGAACCACCCATGGGGCGCTATGAGCGACCTTGACCTTTTGAGAAGCGCTCAGTTGTATAAGAAGGATTTTCAAACCGGGAAAGACGGTTTTACGCTTGCCGCAATACTGCTCTTTGGAAAAGACGAGACCATTCTATCGGTAGTGCCGCATTTCAGAATCGATGCCATTCTGAGACGCGATAACATCGACCGCTATGATGACCGTGACGATATCCGCACGAATCTCATCGAAAGTTATGACCGCCTGCTTCGCTTTGGAGAAAAACATCTGAACGATCCCTTTTATCTGGAAAATGACCAGAGGATAAGCCTGCGCGGCCATATTTTACGGGAAGTAATCAGCAATATTCTTATCCACCGTGAGTATGCCAATGCGTTTCCAGCCAAGTTCATCATTGATAGAGATAAACTCTTCACGGAGAACAGCAATAAACCTCATGGGCATGGCATGATTGATCCGTCGCATTTTACGCCCTATCCAAAAAATCCTTCTATTGCGCGATTGTTCAGGGAAATTGGAAGGGCGGATGAGCTTGGGTCTGGTGTTCGGAATCTGTTTAAGTATTGCAAGGCCTATTGCGGCCACGATCCGCAACTCATAGAACAGGATATTTTCAAATTCATCCTACTGCTTACCGGGGAAGCTACCGGGGAAGCTACCGAGCAAGCTACCCAGCAAGCTACCCAGCAAGTTACCCAGCAAGTTACCCAGCAAGTTACCCAGCAAGCTGAACGGAAAAAAAGAATACTTGAGTTCTGCCAAACTCCTAAGAATAGAGAAGAAATTCAGGAGTTTTTAGGTTTAAAAGACAGGGAACATTTCCGTTCAGAAATATTAAACCCGCTTATTGAGCAGGGTTTGCTGCACCCGACGATACCCGATAAACTGACAAGCCCGAAACAGAAGTATTACTCTGCAAAGAAACGAGAGAACCCATGAACGAAGCAGAAACCAGAGCGGAGCTGATTGACCCGAAGCTGAAAGAAAGCGGCTGGGGCGTGATGGACGGGTCAAAAATATTGCGGGAATACCATATCACTGCCGGTAAGATCCAGACTGGAGGCGGACGCTCCAAGCCGCTGATCGCCGATTATGTGCTGATGTATCAGGGGCGCAAACTGGCTGTGATCGAGGCCAATAGCGATGAGCTTGAAGTGGGCGAAGGTGTGGCGCAGGCCAAGAACTACGCTGAAAAACTGAAACTGGACACCACCTTTGCCAGTAACGGTAAAGAAATTTATCAAATCTGCATGAAAACCGGAGAGGAAGGCTTGATTGCCGGTTTTCATGCGCCGGATGAACTCTGGAGTAAAACCTTCGCCACACAGAATCAGTGGCGGGACAAGTTTAATCACGTGCCGTTTGAGGATGTGGGCGGCACGAAGAGCGCGCGCTACTATCAGGAAATCGCGGTCAATAATACCATGGCCGCTATTGCCGATGATAAACAGCGTATTTTGCTCACCATGGCGAGAGGTACCGGAAAAACCTTTATCGCCTTTCAGATTGCGTGGAAACTGTTTCAGACCCGCTGGAACTTAAAGCGCGACGGTTCACGCAGGCCGCGGATTTTGTTTTTGGCTGATAGAAATATTTTGGCTGATCAGGCGTTCAACGCATTTTCCGCATTCCCCGAAGATGCGCTGGTGCGGATTAATCCTAAAGAAATCGGCAAAAAAGGCAGTGTACCGACCAACGGCAGTATTTTCTTTACCATCTTCCAGACCTTCATGAGCGGGGGTTCGGCAGGCTCACCCACCATTCAAAAATCAGGTTCGACAAGCTCACCCGTCTTTAGTGAAGTAAGTCACATCAAGAAGGCGAACGGGTATATGTATATTTTGGAGTGTGCAGATGACAGTTTTTACACCGGAAGTACCAATGATTTAAAACGAAGATTGGAACAACATCAAAATAGCGAGGGAGCTGAACACACGAAAAAATATTTGCCAGTTAAATTAGTTTATTATGAAACTTTTAATAGAATCGATGAGGCTTTTAATAGAGAA
>CAZBCT010000121.1:0-9044 GCA_964490485.1 uncultured Candidatus Brocadia sp.
CTTGTTTGTGGCATAATGGTTTGTCTATAAACATATCGCTCCTAACGGAGCTTTTTACGGTATTTTTTCAAAGAACTAAACTATTACCTAAAAACTTGTCCTCATGAAAATGGGGAAAAGAAGTTTTTGCAAAGTACTATCATAAACGTTTTATCACTAGGAAATGTTTCGTTTGAAAAATATTCTCCCGATTCGTTCCTTTGTTGCACCAGGTTCTTGACTATCCAGAATTTTGGACATACCATTCTAAACTCCTGGATTCATTTCTCTTTTCGTCTTTTTTCAAATCTTTCCAAAATCCTACGTGTACGAATCATTTCTCTTGTAGTGATAGCAATTTATCATAGCCTTTCATCATTTGATTTCTCAAAAAGGCTCATGAAAGAACACGGGCGATTCTGTCTTTGAAATATAGCTGGCAATAAAGATGCCAATGGGCAGAAATCGTCTGCAGCGGTTCCGACGGAATCCAAAGCTATTATCCGAGAAGTCTTTCTCGAAGATAGGCTCTGTGATGTGTCTGAACGCCTGCTGTACCACCCTGTCTTTAACGATGGGTATGCCAACTTCTCTACGCGGAATTAGGCTCGCAGAGGTGGTATTTTCAACCACTCAGGTATTCCATATTTCAAGGCACGCCTACCTCAAACCTTTCCGACATGTTTCCCAAAATCTCCAGGAATGAGATACGATCACCGTTGTCAGCAAAAATATCCCTTTACTCATTTCCTCGTGATAAGGCTTGTCCTCATGAAAACGGGGATGTGATAGTATGCCACCTCAATTTCTATGCGTCATTGCCTTGTCATAGCAGACAACATAGCACAAGGTGTGGCGCCCATTGACCCATGATGACTCAAGAGCCAAAACTGCTTGACAAAAGATACGCATTACCATACTATGAAGTATAACATTTATAAAAGTATGACTATTTAGTGAGGTACAACTTATGGGATACATACTGAAGGTTTCACCGAAAGGACAGGTTACATTTCCGAAGAAATTGAGAGAAGCCCTTGAAGTAAGAGACCGCATAGAGGTTGAAATCAAAGACGGGAAAGCTATCGTTGGAAAACCAGAGTCTGTAACAAACGACCTTGCGGGTTGCTTTAAAAAATATACCCTTAAAAAGAAATTTGCGGCGAATAAAGACGTAGAGAAAGCTGTTGAGATTACTGCCCATGAAATTGCCAAAAAGGATAATTGATGCCAACGTAATATTGAGATTTCTTCTTGAAGATGATGAAGAGAAATTCCAGAGGTCAAAGGAGTTTTTCAGGAAACTCGAATTTGGGGAAGATGACGCCCTTTTAACGGAGATCGTATTTGCCGAAGTCGTCTGGGTACTACAGAAAGTTTATAACATTCCGCGGAAAGAGATCAGTCCGATATTCCTGAAATTACTAAATTATAATGGCTTAAAAACCGTTTTCGGCAAAGAAATCTTTTCAGAGAGCCTGAAATTGTACGCCGTTCACACAGTAGATATTCAGGATATTTTTTTGTCGGTTTTGGCAAGAATGAAGGGCTGCAAGATCATTTCCTTTGATAAAGCGGATTTCAAGAAATTGAAGGCTGATTTCTTGGAGCCTTAATATTCACAAGTGGTCAAATCTTTCAAATAGAAAATCCTTCTTCAGCGATAAACAGGTTGTCCGAGAATTCAATCAACCCACAAATGCCATACTAAAATATTGTTGTCGTGCTAATATTTTGTCAACATATCGTATAGGATTTATCGTGTGAAAGCATTCTCGCACAGCCTTCTAATGGGCGACCCCCTGACCCCATGTTTCGGAGAAAGGGAATTTGTCTGCCGCCGTTACTGAGTCGTCCAGATCCGCCCGTAGTTCGACGGGATCGTAAGGAACGTTTCATGAAGCGGCACGATGTTGTGCAGATTGAGGCTGCCACCATGGAGCTCTTCCACGTAGTCACCACCGACCGGAAACCAAAACGGTACCATCTGTTCTGTGTCGCTCATGTTCACTGTCACGAGTGTGTATTGCGCATCGAGATATCGCGCAAAGAGCAGGACGCCTTGTGAAAGGTATCGGTCCCAATGATTGAAGAAAAAATATGAGCCGCGACGCAACTGTGGCCGTTGACGTCGGATCCGGAGAAGTTTCCGGACAAGCGTGACTAGTGAGCGGCCCGCCTCATCGTAAAAATAGTCCCAGCGCAAGGGTCTTAGCAGTCCGACCCGACCGGCACCAAAGTCGGGTAGAAAGTAATTCTCTCCGAACTCTTCACCCTGCCACAGCATGGGGATACCCTTGCTCATCAGGGTGGCGATGAGATAAGGCTGCAACTGGTACCACCGGTTACGGTCGCCCTCCAGAAAAAGAGGATTCCCCGCCTCATCCCGGTTGATGAGACCAAAATTACACAAAAACCGTTCGTGATCGTGGTTTTCTATGTACTGGAGTGCTGTTTTTGAAATAACATCATCGCTTGTAGTTTCTTCTTCCGTATAACCAAATAGACCAAGCGATAGTCCGTAGTTAGCCAGATGACCACGATCACCACGTGCCACGGACTTGGCAGCATCGTACGTACGATTTTGCCAGGTGCAGTTAGAATAGGTCGAGCGGAGGATCTCCTCCGGCCCTTCGAGCTGCTCAGCGCATTGAATCAACCGTATGGGAGCGCTGGGTCCGGATGAAAAACGATCCCAATAGGACTGGTGGAGTGCAATCTTGTTTTTGGTGAGTTGATACGTGTCGAAGACGAGGTTCGCATAACCGACACCCATGGGACCATCCCAATAATTCGGTACGCAGTCGTAGCGAATGCCGTCGACGTGATAGACCTCCAGCCAATGGTGATTCACGCTGAAGAAATAGTCCCGTGTGAATTGCCGGGTGAAGTCGGTGCTTTTGCCGAAATTGCTGAAATAATCCTTGGCAAAGGGCCCCATAAAGGGATTCTCGTGATACTTAAGGCGGGTGTAGGCGTCGAAATAGGGAAAATCAACGCCGGTGTGCCCGTACACCATGTCGGCAATGACAGCGATGCCATGTCGATGTGCCATGTCGACGAACTGCTGAAAATCTGAGCGCTTCCCAAATCGTTCATCCACACCGAAGTATCCGATCGGCAGATAGCCCCAGTCGACTGAAGTCGCCACATTGGACAACGGCATCACTTGGATGGCGTTCACACCCAGGTCGGCCAGATAGGCCAGAAGATTGTTGGCCTGATCGAGATTTCCACCGAATTCTGCAATGTTGATTTCGTACAGGACCACATCTGCCAGCTCCGGCACACGCCACGCACTTTCCGAGGCACTCCAGCTATAGGGCTGATAACCAAGTGTGAAGGCGGATAATTTTCCCAGACCGAACTCACGGGCACAGGGATCGATAATCCAATCCAGGCTGCCCACCTGCGGACTATTAATTCGATAACGATAGAGGTATCGGCCATTGGTTCCCCACGCCGAACCATTCGTCGGAGACGGCGATCCTGTGATCGGTACTGTAACGGACCAAAAATCGCCGTAGGGATCCCGGACACTGTGTGTCATAGGAAACTCGCTGGGCGGGATATGTTGCTGAAACTGATCGCGCTCATGGATGATTTTGACGCTGACTGCGTTTCCGTCGGCTGCAGAGATCCACGGCAGCCACAGGCTGAACGTGACAGTTCCATTGTGCTCGATCGCTCCCAGATCGTTTAGAGGAAGCAGCATCGATGACATGAGGCACCTACTTTCTGGCGATAGCCATTGAGAATGGGTTCATTGAGAATGAGTTTGCCGAGAACGAGCGACGATCAACCCGTACGTTTCTTGAGCGAAGCTTCCCGCAGCTTGCTGCGGGAAGCTTCAGTGTTGTGGATCCCAGTCCGCATGCCGCCTTCTCCCCAAAAATATGGTCTGATTTGGCGAGCACCCTTTGTATTCGACTGCTGCCCCTGCTCCCGTTCCGACTGCCCTTACAGCGTTTTGATGCGGATGTGGCGCCACGCCACTGTGCTGCCTGAATACGCCTGGATACCGATGCAGCCAGGTGAACGTCCGCGATCAGAGTCCGTATTGTGAAAGCTGGTGGTCTGTGTGCGCTGACCGCTTTGCAGGTTGGTCAGGAACACCGTGTAGTCGTCACCCTGCACCGTGATCTCGTACTCAAACCATATACCAGGCACCAGCGTGGGGCCCGGTTGATAAGTCTGCACCGACGGCTCGTTAAAGTTCAGGTGCCAGACGCGATCTCCTGCCTGAATCTTGTAGATCGCGCCGGTCCGATTCTTGAACTTGCCGTCCGGTTCGGGCTGGATGCCGTAGAAATCCTTGCTTGAGTCACCGCGCGCGTTGTCGTCGATCTGGACTTCGAAGCCGGCAATCACGGGCTTCCAGGCTGGGTTGCCTGGATCAAAGAACAATTCGTTCACTGTGCGCGGCTTGAGCACATCACTAAGGTCGAGCGTCGGGCGCGGAAAGCGCAAAAAGATGCCGCTGTTGTGATTTGCCAAATCGAAAATTCGAAACTGAGCGCGCAGCGTGAAATCACCGAATAGTTCGGTGGCGTAGAAAAACAGCCGCAATGCCCCCTCGCCGTAGCTTACCATCTCGCCGTTCAAGTGCAGCATGCCGCCACCGGCTGAACCGGCCAGACGCCAGTTCTTGAACGTAGCAGCCTTGCCGTCGAAGAGCGGGCGGAAGTCGGCCTCCGACTGCTGATTTACCACGGGCTCAGGTACTGGTAGCACACTACCGTTAAGCAGGTCGCCCGTACGGCGAGCAAGCGCCACGCCGGTGAGCATCGGGTTAGGAGAACCCACGGTGGGAAACAGGGCCGGGCCGGCAACATAACAGTTCGTGGTGTCGTGAATGCGGCCGAAGTCATTGGTCACGGCGTCAGCCACGTTATCACCCATGCGCATGGTGCCGGCGTCGTGGTGCGTCGTGCCGAGATTGTCACGCCGCGCCTTGAAGGCCGCGAGCGCGGCGAGGCGTTGGGCGAGTGTGCCTTGAGGGACGGGGATGGTGCGGTTGGCACCTGCGAGGATGTCAAATGGCTCGTTACCCGCAAAGATGAGCGCAATCTTGTCAGAGACGGCGTCCATCTCATTCCAAGTCGTTCGGTCGTTCTGCGTCTGGGCGCTACCGGGAAACTCCAGCGGCGTGGCTTTGGCATTGCCGAGGTGAACTACGGCCTTGGGACGCTCAAAGTCGGTCTCCAGCACGGAGAGATCAACAAAGCTGTCCGGATTGCTGGGTGTCATGTCGCCGATGCCACGGATGGTGATGACGACTGTATCGTCGGTTGCACGCAGCATGTCTTGCAAATGCTCGAGAGTCGGGATCTTCTTAAACAGTTCGGCTTCCGAATCGGCGCCGAGTTTTTGCAGGCCGCTGGCGGTGATCTGAAAGTGGAATGTCCGCCCGTTCGGCGCCTTACCCTTGACGAGCAGGGCGGAAGTTTGAAGGTTAGTGAGCGGCGTAGACGGCAAATTCGCCTCGATCGCCTTTTTCGGCACCCGGATCGTTAAGTTGGAACGCAGGTGTGCGATGAGATTCGTGCCCATGCGCTGAGCTGCTCGGCCAGCGAGCGATTGCTGGAATGTGGTGAGTGCGACACGTGTGGTCTCCACCGTGCCTAGCGCAATGACTACGGCGCTCTGCCCGTTGCTGCCGGACGGAGCGAGCGGGATGTTCACCGATGCGCCGTTTTGCCAGACTCGTACCCCGGTGACGCGAACCCAATTGTCCGCTTGGGTCTCGGTGATGAATTCCTGGACGTGACAGTTGGGCACAATCATCAGCCGCTTGCGGGCGTCGGCTATCGGACCGGTGCCATCAGCTTGAGCAGCTGCAAGTCGCGCAGCGCGGATCAAGCCCGGCACGGCGCTGAATTTGTTGGTCGGGAAAAAGCCGGGTAAGGTTACAGACTGAACGGCGAGCGGTGCCTCGAGTTTGAACATTTCAAGCAGATCGGTGCGCGGTGTGGTGTCGCTCGTCGGTAGGCCCAGCCACTCGCGCAGCAGGGTATCGGGAATCGGCGTCGGATCACCCTGATCGGGGTAGCGTACCGCAGGATGGTCGAGCAGATCGGCAAAGGTGAACCCTGTCGCGTTGGCCTGGTTTTTGAGCCCGGCATGCAACTGTTTTCGCAATGCGATGTGTAACGGTCCGTAGATGAAGTCGTTGGTCTCTTGCACGCCGATCTGCCGACTCGCGTTGGCAAAGTAGCCTTCGTTGGGTGGTGGGGGACGCAGTGCATTGCGTGTCGACGGCGGCCACGCGGTCATTTCCTCGTCAAGCAATTCTGGCGACCATCCACCCCAGGTGAGCGAGCGGCCACCGATCGCGAAGATCAGGCCAGGATAACTAAGTGCCGGATGGTTCACCCACGGTGAACGCAGATCAGGAGCACCTCCAAGAAACGGTAAGTTCTGTACATGTTCGGGCAGCACGAAGGGGCCAGCTTCTAGTACGAGAATGCGGCGGCTATGTGTAACATCGGTGAAGAAAAGGTGTTCCGCGACGACAGCACCAAAGGTGCCGCCGCCGATGACGATCACGTCGAAGTCGCGCCGTCTTCCCGCGACGGTCTGTGCGGCGCTATCGAGCGCCTCCTGGAGCGTGTTACAGAGGAATCGCCCCATGTTGTCAAGCGTGAACGAAGTCGGTTCCGAGGTTAATAATTGCGCCATGGCATATCTCCTATTTGAATTAGATTTAAGCACCACACTGGGCACGAACTACCGGACACGGGTATCCATCCGCCCAACATTAATACTGTTTTTGATACTTCTGTGGTAAATATTTGGCAATAATACTTTAGAAAATGAAAAAATTTAATCAGTTTTTCAAAAAACTAAATTGTTACGATTTTCGTAATCACTAAATTACTCATATACTTTTCAAATGCGTTTTTATTCAGATACTAATTAGCATAATTGTGGGGCTTACATCTTAAATGCGTAAAATGACAATTATTGTACCAAAACTATAGCCTTCAAAAATAAAAATTAAGAAATACTCTAATTAATTATAATAAAGATAGTTACATATTAGCATTGTGATTGAAGTGGAAGGGGTATTTTGCAATAACATTTGAGAGAAATCTAAATACTTAGATTTTTAGTCTTGAGTTTTTGATTACCTGTTGTCCTTTTGTTTTTTACCAAGGAGGAAGCAAAGGCAGTGTTGCTCAGGCTGGTGGGAACGAGATGGTTCGTGCCGCAGGAATCAATAAACCTGCAAGGTGCCATTCCTTCCTACACAGCTTTGCTACGCACTTACTTGAAGACGGTTATGATACTCGCACAGTACAGGAATTACTCGGACATAAAGATGTGAGCACGACAATGATTTATACTCATGTCTTAAGTAAAGGTGGAAAGGGGGTACGGAGTCCGTTTGATGGATTGTGATGGACTATTAACTGACAATAAGGACATATATCACATCACGATTGAACAGGCTGTCCCAGCATTTCTTTCAGATGGTCGAGAAACACTTCGTTTGGGGTGTAATTGTCCTGAAGTGGGTTAATAATATGCACCGGTGCATAACAACCGATCTGATGCAACCGTTCCCGGGTTTTCATGACATCATCAGGACGGTCATCCGCATAGATATTAATGACTGCCAGATCAATCCGGGAGACAACTTCTCTTGTCGAACGTTTGATCTTTGTTTCCCGGGGTGTCGTGACAAGGATGCTGATGTCTGCATCATGTGCATGCAGGAAACTATTGCCTTCTATAAGGATTGAATCATTTTTGCTAAAGTGGGAGAGCGCCTCTTCAATGCCCCTTTTCAGGTGTTCTGAATGGGTTTGAAGCCAAACGACCTTCCGTGCGCCGGCGCTTTTAAACAGAGCGGTGTCTTTGCCCGCTTGATTGATTTGAAGCGGATCTGTCGTGATCGTATATGGACGTTTCATGGTCTCACACACATCGCATTCAGAGTGCCGGGGACAGTTGCCTTCGTGCTTTGTTGTAATTTTTAAGGCTGAAAAATCTTCCAGATTTTTCAATAAAAACCGCACAACCGCTGTCTTTCCCACGCCACTTGCTGTACCAGTAATGGAGATAATTCTCATACTATTTTTTAGCGCTAAGTTGCCATAAACAATTGCTCATAAACGTAAGGATGCAGGTATTGTTTATGGGAATATAATTCTTTCACCTAAAAAAATTATACTACTTTCTTACAATTCTCACAATACCTTTTGTCTTTTCCCCTTTATCAAAAACCAGGACTCGTGGTCTGACTTTTTGGCATCTGAATGATGGGAGCGCTTTTTTCATGTCCGTCGTTGCAGGTTCTGAGGTGTCTCGACAACTTATATGAATTTGGCACGAAAATATCCCTCAATCAAACATTCTCTGAAAGGGGACATTTGTCGTGAATTTTCGGCAGAGGGTTTGACAAGTCTTTGGCGTGAGCTCAGCCGAACGTTCACCATGCGCGACGCTACACCCTGAGACAGTCAAAGGGTCAGCCAATCGAAAGAATTTAGGGGGCTGTTTGACATGAACAGATTTTTGAAAAACTACATGTAAGATCCATAATAATCACCAATCAAGACGCGTCCCTATTCTCTTACCATTATTTCCATTTGACATAGAGAAAAATATTACCTAAATCCTGCAAACAAGGCTTCGCCTTGTTGCAGGAATAGGTCAGAAATGGTAGAATCTCCAAGGGAATTGAAGGTGTTTTAGAATAAAAACACCTAAACGGAGGTTCACCTTTTCAATGAAGACTATAGCACACAAAAAGGAAAGAAGACAACCAAAAATCAAGACGGAGATGAATGGGAAGGGATTAACGGTACATGCAGGACTCTTACCGGTACTGACTTTCATGGGGAAGTTGTTATTCCGGCATAGCATACAAGAAGCAGTAGGTAAGGAGCGTGGGGCAAATGCACGGTATGAGATGGTTGATGCCGTGCAAATGGTAGTAGTCGGGTTAATAGCAGGAGCGACCGCGATGGTGCAGGTAGTGAAGGTGTGGACGGATGAGGTACTGATGAAGATGGCGGGATGGAAAGAGATTCCCGTCGACACCACGATAGGACGTA
>CAZBCT010000122.1:0-8943 GCA_964490485.1 uncultured Candidatus Brocadia sp.
GGGGTGTGTTACGACCGATTTACACACCCCTTAATCCCCTCTTTCTAGAGGGGAATTACAAAAGTGTGAAATTCCTTGTATAAATTCAAAGCTCATGAAAGGATAGTATGAAATTATCAGAAACCAAAATTGAACTTCTGGCGCCTGCCGGCCGCTGGGAAGCGTTGACGGCTGTACTGGAAGCCGGCGCTGATGCGGTATATCTTGGAGGTAAACGCTTCAACATGAGGCTTCACAGGTCAGACTTCAATTTTACGGATGAACAGATTGTTGAAGCCGTGCGATATGTACACACAAAAAAAGCAAAACTGTACGTCACGGTAAACAACCTGCTCTGCAATGAAGAAGTAAGCGAGATAGCTCATTTCCTTACCTTTTTATATGAAATTCAGGTAGATGCTCTTATTGTCCAGGACCTGGGTGTCTTGCATCTGATCAAAAAGACAGGCATTCCCATTCCTGTTCATATCAGTACAATGATGAATATTCAAAATATCGAATCCGCCCTAACCCTGAAGGAACTCGGAGTGAGCCGCATTGTTACCTCACGAGATATTCCCATCGACCAGGTAAAGGAGATACACGAAAAGGCTGGCATTGAAGTCGAGTATTTTGTGCATGGCGACCTTTGTGTTTCCCAGAGTGGGCAATGCTATGCCAGCGGTGTACTTTTTGGCAAGAGCGCTAATCGCGGTGAATGCATGAAGCCCTGTCGCTGGCATTATACCTTGGTAGAAAGCGCTTCCGGACAACCCATAGGAGATTTGCCATCAGGACACCTCCTTGCTATGAAGGATATGTGCCTCCTGAGACATATCCCTGACCTTATCCATGCAGGCATATGCTCGTTGAAAATAGAGGGACGTATGCGACACGCCGATTTTCTCAGAGAAATTGTCAGCATCTATCGTAAGGCAATAGATACCTATCTTGATAATCCTGCCGCATATTACCTGAATTTCACGGAGTACGAGCAGCTCTATAATCACCGGGTGAGAGAATTTACCACGTCCATGGCGTTCACACCAGCGTCTGCATCCCTCTTTGATATCTCAGGAAACCGCGAACCCCTCTTCTTAAGCCGCGCAGCAAAAGAACGGTCTCTTACAAGAGAGGATATTTATCATGATCCCTTTGAATTACAAATCACAGAAGGCCCTGGAAAAGAAAATACCATTCAGTTTCAAACGACACGTTCAATAATAGATAGTCCACTATTATCGGTGAAAGTAAGCTCTATGAACGCCCTGCAGTCGGCGTTGGATGAGGGAGCGGATCGTATCTATCTGAGTGGAGAATTCTCGCCCTTGAAAAAAGAGTTTTGGACAACGACATCATACCGGGAGGCAAGCAAGAGGGTGCATGATGCCGGCAAGACCATCGGCATAGGCACACCTCGCATAGCTACGTCCCGCGAGATGGCTGATATGGCATGGTTATTTGAGCAGGCTGCGTCATCAGATATCGATTATGTGCTGGTTCACAATCTGGGTACAATACGGTTGGCACGGAAATTCGGATTGAATATTTTGGGAGACTATTCGTTAAACGTACTCAATGCACAAGCTTTAAGCCTTCTGGAAGAATTGGGAGTGTCAGGAGCCACAACCTCCCTGGAATGTTCATGCAACCATATAAAACAACTATCTGGCCAGACGCCATTACCCCTGGAGTGCATCGTCCACGGACCTGTTCCCGGTATGATCCTCGAACACTGTATTCCGGCTATGATGACGTCCAAATCGCATAAAAAGGAGCATTGCAGACAGGTGTGTCAGTATATGGGATACAGCCTTAGGGACGAACGGGGTGAAGTACGATCTATCGAAATAGATCAATATTGCCGCAATCATCTCCTGCTTGCCAGGGATATATGCCTCTTGCCCTACCTTTGTTCATTTGTGCAAACAGGCGCAAAAGTATTACGGATCGAGGCGCAGTATTATGAAGATTCGCTGGTAAAAACCCTGGTTAATTTGTACCATAAGTATTTAACTCTATTACAGGAGTATCCTTATCTATCATTGCCGATACAGGATAGTGACTGGAATAAACTTACAGAAGAAAGTCCCCGCGATTTTAATCTTGGCAGTTACGCTCACGATATAACTCATGCAAAAAGCACGGCAGCGGTCATGAAAAGTATCAGAGAATAGTGCATGAAAAATATGAAGAAGAATATATAATGGTAAATTATTCCGTTTAAGTCCCCCCTTAATAAAGGGGGATTCAGGGGGTTGTGTCTTTTCTGGGCTCTATAGTAAACGTAATAAATAAGTATCCATGCACATGTCATTGCGATGGCGATAGTCCGAATCAATCTCTCTCGTGGGATTGCTTCGTTGTCACTCGCAATGACAACTTTTTTTTGCGTTTACTATAGTCCAACACCCTTGCCCCCTTTTTTAAGGGGGATTTTCTATGCCATACAACATACAACCTGCTTAAATAAAAGAGGAATTCCTATGCAGTCAAGCTATCTCAAAACAATAATCTCTTTGCTTTTTACCTGGATGAAATTCCCGCTGCTCCTGCTCTTTGTGTCTTTTTTCTGTCTGGAATCCTACGCTTTGCTTGTCCATCACTTTGAAGGCAGGAGAGATTTAAGCCACATATCCGGCAATTTCCCCCAGAACAGAGAAAAATTATGCCATGAGAAACTAAAGGATGAATTCAGTTTTGCTGTTGTAGGAGACACAAAGAGTTCCGGGACATTTGAAGAAATTGCTGCAGAATTGCGAAATGAACCCTTATCATTTTTAGTTTTTTTAGGTGATTTTGTATATAAGGGCAGTGAAGGTGAACACAATTTTTTTAAAGCTGAATTTGCAACCGAGTTTTCATTCCCTTTTCCATCATTTTTTGTCGTGGGAAACCATGACGTTGACAGCAGAAATTTCCCCATATCAAGATTCGAAGAAGTCTATGGCCCCAGCATTTTCTCATTTGAATACCAGGAATGCCTCTTCGTTATTCTCCGCATCCTGAACCCCCCGTACACGAACGGGGAAAGCCTTCAGTTTTTAGAAAAATTGATCTCAGAAAATACTTCTTCCCGTTACCGGAAGACCTTTGTCTTTATACATATCCCACCTCCCGTATCTTCTGACTTCAAGGCCAGGCCATTTGATGGTTCTGATGAGATTATTTCTCTGTTTGAAAAACTGAATCCAGACTATGTAATAGCAGGTGATTACCATGGATATGCAAGAATTACCAGGAAAGACATCGTATATTTAGTGACCGGAGGTGGGGGCGCTCATCTTGAAGAAAAGAAATTTGGCCGTTTCCACCACGCATTGGTCTTGCGGGTGACAAAGAACGGTGTTTCTGAAAAGATGCTTGTTGTTAATAGAGACGAAACCCTCGAGGACGGGCTTGAAAGATTTGCATTAGCCAGCGTGTATCCGTGGTTAAGGGGCAATTGGTTTGCAACTGCTCTTTTAAACAGTCTGGTACTAGCAATATCGATACTATTATCGAAGCGCGTCTACCAACATATGAAACAAGAGAGGATTAATTTTATTGTATAGGAATATTCGTTTTAGTTAAACGATTTTTCGGTAGGGTGGATTAAGCGAAGCGAATCCACCATATCATACAATATTGAAGGTGGACTTCGTCGTGAGCTCAGTCGAACGATACGGCGTAAAAACCAACGCCTTAATCCACCCTACCCACTGGCAGAGAATATTTTCTCAGAAGAGTTAAAAGCCAATAGGGAAAACGGGCACACGGGAAAATCCCGAAGGGATGACATGATTGTAGAGAGAAATTCACCACAACATTTAACCCCGGAGGGGTGAAATATTGCAAGATAATGATACTATGCCACCCCTACGGGGTTAACCATGATTGCATAACGATCTCTATAATCATGACATCCCTTCGGGATTATATACTCAATATGGTGTTCCCTCGTAGTGATTGTGGGAGAAAGTACGCGGAATAGTTACAATAAATTATTAGAAATGCCTCGTAATGTTCTATCAACTATGACAACAAACCCTATCGGACCCGATGCCATTCTTCAAAAAAAACAGGAATATCTGATTCCCTGCATTTATCATTTTTATAAGAAACCGATGCAGATCGTCAGGGGGAAAATGCAGTATCTGTACGACCACACGGGCAAACAGTATCTGGATTTTTATGGCGGGGTGTCTGTGATGAATGCCGGGCACTGTAACCCGGAGGTGGTGGAAAGGATCTGTGAGCAGGTAAGAACGCTTCAGCATACCACTGCCATTTATCTTACGCAACCCATCGTAGACCTCGCAGAGAAACTGGCGCACATTACTCCCCGGCCACTCAAACGGTCTTTCTTCTGTGCCAGCGGGTCTGAGGCCAATGAAGGGGCTGCGCTCCTCGCTCAGTTGCATACCAACAAGCATAAATTTGTTGCAATCCAGCAGGGGCTTCACGGACGCACAAAACTTACCATGAATCTTACGGGACTTCCCATGTGGAGAACAGACCCCAATCCTCTTGAAACTATTGTCCATATCCCGGGAGCTTACTGCTACCGATGCGCTTATGACCTTGCCTATCCCCGCTGTGATCTCAAATGCGCAAGGCATCTTGAAGACATCGTGAAAAGCGGCGACTATGCCGCCTTCATTGCTGAACCAATTCAGGGGAATGGCGGTATTATCACACCGCCTCCCGGCTATTTTAAGCTCGTCAGGGAAATCCTCGACAGATATCGCGTGCTCCTCATAGCGGATGAGGTACAGACGGGGTTTGGCCGTACGGGAGAGATGTTTGCAATTGAACATTGGGATGTTATACCCGATATCATGACCCTCGCAAAGGCCCTGGCAAATGGCACACCCATCGGCGCTTTTATAACGAATGACACCATTGCATCGTCTTACACACGCCCCGGCGCTTCCACAACGGGTGGTAATCCTGTATCGGCTACGGCGGCCTTGGCAACCATTGATGTTATTGAAAAACATCATCTTGCGCAAAAGTCACGGCTCCTCGGAAGCTATTTTAAAGAAAGACTGATAGAGCTTCAGCAAAGACACAAGATTATCGGCGAGGTGCGGGGAAAAGGTCTCATGCTGGGTGTCGAACTGGTTAAGGAGGACAAAATTCCTGCTGCCGAAGAAATAGATCATGTCCTTGAAAGGTTAAAAGATATCGGTGTTTTAGCGGGAAAGACCGGCGTATCACGAAATGTACTTACGTTTCAACCACCCCTGGTTATTACCGGTACAGACATAGATCTGGTGGTATCGGTACTGGATGAGATATTGTCCGATATGGAAAAGAAACCAAGATGACGAATGAGATCGAAAATCAGGGTGTTATAAGAGAGCTCATAGAGACGAATATCACCAGGCGTTTGATCCCCAGGGGGCTAAGCTGGTTTGGCTGCATGGGCGGGTTGTCGCTGGTAGCCTTTGTGATCCAGTTGGGCACGGGGATATTTCTCATGTTCCATTTTATCCCAAGCGCAACAGAGGCAGTTGCCAGTATTCAAAAGGTAAGCCATACCATTCCCTATGGCTGGCTTGTCCATCGCATTCATGCAGTTGGACCTCACGTCATGATCGGCATGGTGTTGAGTCATATGCTCCGCATCCTCTTTAAAGGCATTTACCGACATCCACGGGAATTGCACTGGGTCTCCGGGGCGTGCCTGCTTATCCTGACGCTTGTTATGTATTATACCGGCTATTTGTTATCTGGCGGAAGTCGCAGCAGTCATTCCGTTATACCCATGACTTTTATCTATGCGTTGCACATTGCCGGTATTCCCCTGGCAATGGGATTATTTATGGGTATACACTTCTTTATGGTGAGAAGTACCGGTATTTACGAACCTCTATAAGAATGTCTGGAAGGATTCTTGGATGAAAGACTATACAAAAGGGAAAAGCCCCGAGATGCTCGAGCCATTTTTCCCAAATGAACTTTTGAGACATATCATCGTTTCGTGTTTTCTGGTGATTCTCGAAATTGGCGCCGTTATTTTGTTTCCGCTACCATGGAAGGTCGTCAATAAACCCGATCACATTCCCTGGTTTCTGTTGCCCGGCTATAAGCTACATAAACTTATGCACCATGATGTACTATTTATTTCTGTCCTCGTTCTCTCTGCCCTGATCTTTGTGTCATGGCCTTTTTTGGTGCGCGATACAAAAGGGAATGTATCCTCTTTCCAGAATGCAGAAGGCCAGAACTACAGCCATGCCCGGCATGGCGAAGAACGCTGCAATCTGTGGCACCGGCCTGTACTGTTTGCGATCGTTATTTCTACGATTATTTCCCTGATTACGCTATGTTTTATAAAAACATAAAACTCCTGAAAATTTTCATCTCTCTTTTCTCTTTAGCTGCATGCCTGCTTCCCGTTAGCTGCACCCTCTATCCTGAATTGGTTGAAAAGGGACCAAAATCTCCTAAATCAGAACGGTGCGGAGATTGTCATCAGGATATCTACCGTGAGTGGAAGGACTCACCCCACGCCGGCAGTTTCACGAACGAGGCATTCAGGGAAGAAACCAATGATTATCACTTTACCTTTTGTCTGGGGTGTCATGCCCCGGAAACCATCTTTACGGATGAAAAGATTAAACCACGGAATGAAAACAAATCGGAAGGAGTAAACTGTAACAGTTGTCATCTGAATGACTGCAAATTAAGCGGCCCTACCCCTGCGCACGGACCGCATCCCATTGCCGCAGAAAATCCCTTCTTCCGGTCAAGTGAATTGTGCGGAAAATGTCATGTGGGCACGTATGCGGCATGGCAGGCATCAGGTACGGCAGAGGGTCGGAAAACCTGCCAGGACTGCCACATGCCTGCAATAAACCGCAAACTTATCCAGGACGATCCCTGGCAAAAAATATATCCAAAAAGGAAAGGGAAACAGCATCTCTTCTCATCCCAAGCCTTTTTCAAGAATCATGAGCATCCGCTAAAATTGTCGTTTATACAAGTAACCCGCCCTGAAGGCAAAGTTGAAGGGCTTCTGGAACTGGAAAACACCAGCATCCCCCACAGCGTACCCACCGGAGATTACGGATACCGCGAGGTCGTTGTCACGGTGGAACTCCTGGATAATGCAGGCCGGGTTGTCGCATTAAAACAGGAAAGCCTGTTCGTTGAATTAAAAACGGCCTTGCCATACAAGGGGAAAAAAAATATCCCTTTTAGTTTTGCAGGGAGTACTAATGTATCTATGATTAAGGCCACGATGGTACGAACCGCCTTTAACAAAGACAAGAATACCTTACTTGCAGAAGCGACCCATCACCTGTAACTCCTATGTTTAACGAGGTAAAAAGATTAAATACCAGACTTGCCGTCAGGCTTGCAATTGCCGCTGGAATTGCCATGGGAATGGTGATGGTGGCACTTTTCGTTACCATAACGAGACCGAAAACCACGTCATTCTGCGCCAAATGCCACAGCGGTATTACCTTCAATAATGCCTGTAAAAAACCATCAAACGACATTGCCTGTATTGAGTGTCACACCCACAACAATCGGAGTGTAGCACAGATGGCCGTTGAAATTCGGGATGAACATTGCACTGCCGAGTCATGCCACCCGCTGAATAAATTAACGGCTCAGGCAGCGCAGTACAAAAAGAGCATCTCCTTTCAGCATAAGACGCACGTAGTCAAGTTGTCAAACAATCTTAAACTGAAATGTACCTCGTGTCATGCCAACATCAATGGTGAAAAACATTTTGAAACGGATGCAAGGACATGTGACACCTGCCATTTTATCAATACTACGAAACCTCTCTATACCGAAAATAAGAAACCCATCTCTGACTGCACACTGTGCCACGGTCATATCGAAAAGACTAAAGACATATATGGAAAAATCTTTCAGCATGAAACGTACGAAAAAAATGAGAAAATCTCTTGCTCCGGCTGCCATTTTGATACCATTCAGGGCGATGGACGGGTTGATAAGAGGAGTTGTTATCAATGTCATGCTGAGATTACTGATTATTCCGAAAAGGTACCGGATATACATACTATTCATACTGAAAAGCACAAGGTTGCCTGTACATTATGCCATGACTCTCTTACCCATGGTTGGATTACGTCAGACAATCCCGTTTCTGGAGAGGATCCTCCTCCGCAGTCTGTTGCAACAGGGCACAAAGTGCAGGAATTGATTATGATGGGGATGGGAGGTGTGGGCATCAAAGGCGAGCCGGATCCGATGTACCTTGCAACGTTAAATTGTTCCGCATGTCATCAGGATAAGCAACGGTTTGCCCATATTGAGCATACGGTATGCAACGATTGCCACGGAAAGGGATTTGACAAAATATTGGCTGAACAGATGCGTTTTGTAACGTCTCAGATGCGTTTGTTACGGGGGTTGCTGACCCAGGCCAAAAGGCGCAACAACGCTGACACGGGCCAGGTCATTCATGAGGCAGAGATAAATTATAACCTCGTCAGGGAAGACGGAAGTTCTGGTGCTCATAATATTAAATATATAAAATATCTGCTGGATTATAGCATTACAAATTTATGTACATGCACAGGAACTTCAAACAAGAGTTCCTCCCCCTCGATGGGGGAGGCTAAGGTGGGTGTGAGAAGAGAGTGAACACCCTCCCCTACCCCCTCCCGTCAAAGGGATGGGAATGTTTAGTTGCTGAAGGCCTAATTTAATGTATAGGAATTTCAAGCCGGTTTTTCCCCTCTAAAAAGAGGGGATAAAGGGGTGTGTAAGTTTTCCTTAACACACCCCCGGCCCCTCTTTCTAGAGGGGAGCTTAAAGTCGCTGTCCATGGCGGCCTAATTTAATGTATAGGAATTTCAAAGTTGTTGCAGAACGAAGAGCTTCTTCGTTCTCCATTGAAAAGCGGTACGCCGAATATCGAATACCGAACAAGGAATGTTGAATGATGAAGTATTTTTCCTTCACGATTCGATATTCCTTACGGCTGGTTCAATC
>CAZBCT010000123.1:0-8720 GCA_964490485.1 uncultured Candidatus Brocadia sp.
AAAAATACCATGATGATTAAAATTTGTCAATAATACAAGTTAGCGCTTATGGGGCGAAACCCCTTCTTCCCGCGATTCTTCGTATTATGTCCTTTGCGACCACCCTGTTGATTCCCATAGACGGTTTCTACCGTAGTGTCTATATCGATGTGGATCGTCTCGTACCCTATCTCGCATACATGCCATACCCGCTCTCTCAACGCACTCATTACCATCAACAATGACTTCCCTTGATTTATCCCCAATGAATCCACATATCGCCAGTATGTCGTAACAAACGGAAGTTTCACCACCTGAAATATTGAACACAACATCGAGTCTGTCTGGATATATAGAAAATGCCATACGCGTGAGCCGCCATCGGCTTCATCAATGCACAGTTTGAGTCTGTCTGGATATATAGAAAATGCCATACCCGGTTAAATCCTATAAACAAAAGCATGATTAAACCATACACCATCTTATGGTGACCCATCTCCGGTGTTCGTGACGGTGGATTATACAACCCCTCAAATATCTCTTGAAACCGTATCAACTCCATAAACTTTACCAACCCCAAAAGCCCTCCAAATGGACTCAAACGCTCACTGCAATAACGGTATGCTGTAGAAGACCCTATTTTACTAGCCTTTGCTGGGCAGTCGGCTTTTTCTTGGTTCTCCTGCCTTTGGGCGGTATTCTTATCCTGCTCTTTAACCATTTGGGTTACCTCCTCTTATTAGTAGGTTAATCTCACTTACCCTATTATCATGAGGTAATCCTTATGGTTTCACCATCTTTTATCTTGCACTTGTGCAAGATTCAGGTAATAAATCGGTATAAAAATTGCTTGAAAACAATAAATATATAATTCTTACACTTATTTGTCTATTTTTAAGTTGTCAGTTCATTTATTGTATGATATTTCACTCTTGTCCAAATTAAATTTTCAAGAAGCCCACAAATCCATATTTTATAAGGTTTCTAGCGGATTTGTGCAAATCGAACCGTAGATTTTTAAGTTATTGACACCACAGGAGATAAGTGGCCTTATTGGACACCACTGATGATATTTAGACAAAGCGACGAAAATAACAACGCCTTGTTAATCACAAATAAGAATACTTATCAACCACTCCGCAAATAGATTGTAAACGACTTTGGAATTACAATTGCCGTTGAACGTAGAAAAGGTATGCAACGCTTGACTCGCCATCTTATGGAATGAAAGGTAAACTACATCGAAGATGTCTCTGCATATAACGTCAATGTTTATGAAAGTAATGGTATGAATAAACCGTTAAAATGTTTTTTTAGGAGTATAATATGAAACTGTTTTTTAATCTTTTAGGATTTTTATTTTTAATTTTCACCCAAATATTCTTTTTAAATGAAAAGGTATATTCAGACGATGGCTGGAAAAATTATTATGGCATGGCTTGGGATGATACGCCTGCCAATCATATCAAATATGCAAAGCAGATGGGTTATGATTATATTGCTATAAAAAATGGAGCTAGTGTTAATGAATATAAACGCAATCCAGATGTTGCTGGTCTTAAGTTTTATTTAGTCGATCCCCATACATATATGTACACATATTCAAATTATTCAAGATTTGTTGATACTACAAAGTCTTACGCCCAAAGCGAGAAAGATTTTTATAACAAAAATATGGTTTGGAAAAGCAATGACCCCTTCCCAAAGAATCTTGCATCAGGATATATTCTGGGCACTCCTACAAAATATAACGTAGAGTGGGATTGGCAGCAACAAGCGGTTATTAATACGATTGTTGAAAGAATTCTTGCGTTAGCGCATTCTTACGAAGACGCCACACTGCCTTTCACCTTTGCGGGCGTTTTAATTGATGTTCCAAGACTTCAGGGTGAATTTAATTATTGGGATAGCGTAAGTAAGACCGAAAAAGCAACGGAATTGTCTTATTGGACAGGGTCTGATTCAGGCTTATTGCACGGCACCATTACTCACGAATATGCAACATATCGTAAAGGAAAAGCTGCTTACTTAAAAAGATTAGCATCACGAATGAAACAAGAATTTTCTAATGCCAAATGGATATTACAGCCTTGGAGATTATATCATACAATTTCTATAGACGAATGGGTATACCAGATAAAAGACAGAGACGATATGGATGCTCTAACTCCCGACATGCTTTCTCAAGAGAATATAGGTGCTGCATTTGTTGATGATCCAAGCAACTTCAATTCTGGGGTAAATATTACAAAAGACAGAGTAGAAAATACACAACATACCGACACAACTGAATATCAAAATCGCCTTATTGCCGCTAAGGCTGGTATCAATGGTGCCTGGTATAACTGGTTCGGTAGTTTTATGGCAGGAGGATATTTCCCCAACTTTCAATCCATCACTGAAGTTTACCCCCGACTCAAACTCATCCGCGCAATCCCAAACTGGGACAATCTCAACAACGTTCCGTTGGCTAACAGAAGCTGGGATGGCAGTATCTATCAAAGCACTAAAAACGGCAACCTCCAAAGTTACATCAGTTCCGATGTAATGTATTCCCGTCACTGGAAGAACGGCAAAATTTTTGCCGTTTTTAATACAACAAATGGAGTTATAAAACTAAATACAGATGAGTCGGTAACTTCTGTGAAACGTACGGATGGATATTTTATAGAAACAGTGGATGGAAGATCTGATGTTACCATTAGTGGCAATGAAATAAGGCTGAAAAGCTCTGTTGCTATTGCTATTGACTCTGACAATGATCAGGTAAAGGGCAATGGATATATTATTACCCTTGCAGGCACAAGCAGCTCTACTGTGCCTGATGGTTCTTTCAGTATAAATGATGGCGCTGCCTATACTAAGGCTACAGGCGTTACGCTCAATCTTTCGGCAACGGACGATGTAGGGATAACAGGTTATTATCTTTCAACATCATCTGCTATTCCTTCTGCGACTGCTGCAGGCTGGACGTCGATTGCTGCAACTGCCAGCTACAGTGCCAATGTGCCCTATACCCTGAGTAGCGGGAATGGCAGCAAGACAATCTACGTGTGGTATAAGGATGCAGCGGGGAATGTATCTGCTACTGTCAGTGATTCCATTATCCTGGATGCGACAGCACCGGCAATAACCATTACCAGTCCTACGTCAAATGCCACGTATTCAACGACAGGCAATACAATAAACCTTGGGGGAAACGCCTCGGATGCCACAAGCGGGGCTAACGTGGTAACGTGGAGCAGCAACAGGGGTGGCAGTGGTACGGCCAGTGGCACCACCTCCTGGTCAATTGCAAGTATAGCATTATCAAGCGGCAGTAATATAATTACCGTTACGGTAACAGATAAGGCCGGCAATAACGACACCGACATAATTACCGTTACCTATTCAGGTTCGGGAGATACAACGGCGCCTAATTGTACTCTCAGTATAAATGGAGGTGCTACCTATACTAAGGCTACAGGCGTTACGCTCAATCTTTCGGCAACGGACGATGTAGGGATAACAGGTTATTATCTTTCAACATCATCTGCTATTCCTTCTGCGACTGCTGCAGGCTGGACGTCGATTGCTGCAACTGCCAGCTACAGTGCCAATGTGCCCTATACCCTGAGTAGCGGGAATGGCAGCAAGACAATCTACGTGTGGTATAAGGATGCAGCGGGGAATGTATCTGCTACTGTCAGTGATTCCATTATCCTGGATGCGACAGCACCGGCAATAACCATTACCAGTCCTACGTCAAATGCCACGTATTCAACGACAGGCAATACAATAAACCTTGGGGGAAACGCCTCGGATGTCACAAGCGGGGTTAACGTGGTAACGTGGAGCAGTAACAGGGGTGGCAGTGGTACAGCCAGTGGTACCACCTCCTGGTCAATTACAAGTATAGCATTATCAAGCGGCAGTAATATAATTACCGTAACGGTAACAGATAAGGCTGGTAATACCGACACCGATACAATTACCGTTTCCTATTCAGGTTCCAATAATCTTCAGGCTTACTATGCGCTAGACACAGGTGCAGGTTCAACTGCCACTGATTCATCGGGCAACAATAGAAACGGTACAATCAATGGCGCTGCCTGGAGCGCCGGAAAGAATGGAAATGGATTGCGTTTTAATGGGACGAGCGACTATGTGTCCATTCCCCTTATAAATAATGATGAAATTTCGATTTCTGCATGGTTCTATAAAAACGCGAGAGACACATCTAATGCCGATGCCATTTTTGGTGGATGGCGCTGGGAGGACAATACGCGGCTTCAGGAGGGTTATGATTTGCGATTCTACCAAGATTCTCCGGATACGCTTCAATTTGTCCTGGTAACACAAAATGGGGGCGGGGTTAAAACACAGAGAAAGGCTGAATATACTTTCGGTAATTCGGTAGGCGCTTGGTATCATGTTGCCGGTACATACAATAAAACTACTGGAGAGCAGAAGTTATATATAGATGGACAACTGGTAGATACTCAAACCCATCCGGCAGGGAATACCGTAGTTCCGCTCTCGTTTTACTCTGACATGAGAATTGGACATTCAAGGGTTAATGACGGTTACTTTAATGGAATTATTGATGAAGTTCGTATATATAATCAAGCGTTAAGCGATCAGATGGTATTGGAACTATCTGCAAATACGTTGGCGGGACATTGGAAATTTGATGAAGGAAGCGGAACAGTTGCTAACGATTCATCGGGTAACAATAGAAATGGCACAATCATTGGTGCGGTCTGGAGTACCGGTAAGACCGGAAAGGGGTTAAGATTCAATGGAACTGCTGATTATGTATCCATCCCTCGTATGTACTATGATGAAATTTCGATTTCTGCATGGTTCTATAAAAACGCGAGAGACACATCTAATGCCGATGCCATTTTTGGTGGATGGCGCTGGGAGGACAATACGCGGCTTCAGGAGGGTTATGATTTGCGATTCTACCAAGATTCTCCGGATACGCTTCAATTTGTCCTGGTAACACAAAATGGGGGCGGGGTTAAAACACAGAGAAAGGCTGAATATACTTTCGGTAATTCGGTAGGCGCTTGGTATCATGTTGCCGGTACATACAATAAAACTACTGGAGAGCAGAAGTTATATATAGATGGACAACTGGTAGATACTCAAACCCATCCGGCAGGAAATGTTATAGTGCCATTGACATCTTATTCTGATATGAGAATTGGATATTCAAGGGTTAACGACGGTTACTTTAATGGTACTCTTGACGATGTACGACTCTATAATAATACCTTGAGTGCACAGAAAGTGCTAGAGCTGTTTAACGCCACTGCAACCGATGAACAATAAAAAGTTGGACAAGGAAGATAACTTTTAAAGTGTACCCCATTGTCTAGACAATTATTTAATAAGAATAAGATAGAATCTTAATATTGTTTTCGTGACGTATCTTTTAACTATTTGATGAGCAGGAAAACGGAATGGAGTTTTCCTGCTGTCTGCAAAGTACATAGACATCGCATTCGATCTCCTTCATAAACCTCATGCCCCTTGTAGGGGCAAGGAATGACGAGTTGCATTAGGTAGTGTCTGAACGAAAACGCACTTTTTTTGAAAAGTATTGGAGCAGTTTTGCGTTTACAACAATCTTTCCTTGCCATTTGTCGCCAGAGTTTTGCCGAAGGTAAGGTCTTTTTACTTGTTTTTTCCGTTTTTCCCGCATTTTAGGGTTGTCTGGAGATAGCATCTCCCCTTCCATGCTGTTTTTCTCGTTTTTTAGGCTGTCTTTCGCAACTTCTTTTCCTTCCCCCTCAGCACCCTTCCCTCTCATATCCTGAATACCTCCTCATTCAACTCCGGTGTGACGTAGATATGTTGCAATGCCCTCAAGATCGGCGGTAGCTCATCTCGGCTCTTTACCGGTAATTTTACTTTTGAAATCGGTATGATGCCAAGCTTCCGTTGCTGCTCAAATCTCTTTCTCATTTCCTGTCGAATGTCCTTTGTCGTCCGTTTGAAGTATTTAACAGTTGAGCCCATCCCTCCTCCGCCTAACAATCAGCACGGACATATAACCTCGGCCGCTACCCTTCAGTGATACGATATCACACGTGAGATAGGCATCCTTTTGTCCAATATACGAGGCAAACAGGGCATTTTCGGTAAGCCTCATCTCTTCGAGCAATAGAATCACCTCATCCAGTTTCTTGGCCACCTTCATCATAACCACCGTATCAAAGGTTTCCAGGAGAGGCCTCAATGCTGCAATATCCTTTGTCACCGGAATTACAGCCAATCGCTCGTTGCCCGTCAATAACGGATAATTAGCCATGCAAGCCGCTGCATTGTACGAGGTGATACCTGGAATGGTATGTATGGTGTATGCGGGCAGCATGGTGTGCAGATGGCGCAGCAAATAAATATAGGTGCTGAATGTCAGGGGATCACCTAAGGTGAGATAGGCTACATCGTTTCCGTTTTTAACTGCAGAACAAACCTCTTCGGCGGCTGTAAGCCATGCGGCATTGAGTATGGCTTTGTCCTTTGTCATGGGATAAACCTGCTCGATGACCCGTTTCTCTTTTACATAATCCTTAACGATCTCCAATGCCAGGCTCTCTTCTTTGATATCTGATTTTGGGACAAAAATACAACCTGCCCTTTGAATGGCATGAATCGCCTTTAAGGTGAGAAGCTCCGGATCGCCCGGACCCAGGCCAATTCCATAAAAGTTACCTGATTTCATGGTTCGTATTTCTTTATGATCACTACAGCGGAACCGCTTGTATTTATGTTCATCGCCGAGGTTAAATCTGTTTCATGAATGGATTCTTCCGGCAGGGAAAGATTTTTGCATATAAACATCTGTCTTTTTTGTATACCGTGTTTTAGTAAATGACGCGCAATAACTGCGGGTGTATTTTTCTGGTCTGTCAGAATACCGACTTTGTTATATTCCCGAACCTTTTTAATGAGCTGCTTATATTCGTTATTTCTTCCGTGTAAACTTATGAAACAGGCGTCATCCCAGCTTTCTCCAACGGCTGCAAAGGCAAGTTGTATACTGCTAATGCCCGGTATGATGGTACAACGTTCGCGTCCCATTTTCCTAACGATCATTTTGGTATAACTGAAGAAACACGGATCACCACTCACGAGTACCACCACCTGTTTCGAACAATTCCATGTGGCAATCTTTTGTACCAGGATGCTGTAATTTTTCTCCAGCACGACCTTCTCTGCATCAATGCCGGGAAATAGCTTCAATAAGCGCCGGCTTCCCACAAGGATCTCTGCCTTTTTTATATGATACATGGCCTTGGGCGATATGTAAGCCTTTAACCCAGGTCCGCAGCCTACGATAATGACTTTGTCTTTACGTGATTCAGCCATGACTGAGCGCTATCCGAAATACCCACCACCAAACCCTTCATATCAAATAAAATCACACCAGCCTCTGCAGGGACTGACTGCAGTCTACTCTTGTAAAATTCCAACACCTTATCCTCTATCCTCTCTGCGGCAACATTCATTATAAACAAATTCTCATACTCACGCAACAATTCAACCATCCCCTCAACCGTGGTAGTTTCTCTTAAACGATTGAGTATTGCATTTGGTAGGGGGGGGCTATTCGCAAGTGTATTATCGTGTAAAGAGTTTTTGTTTTCACCGGTTTCCTCCATAAGAATCGGATGTTGGAATGCAGGGAGCAGGTTTCTTGCGTCGGTCTTCTGATCTCTGACCCCTGACCCCTGATCACTGATCCCAGATCCCTGTCCCCTGTTCTGCATGTGCTGCTCTATGATACCGATCAGAATTTCATTTGCAGGCTGAGAAACGGAGCTGTGGGTATGAAAATCACCGCGCAGCAATTTGATCAACTTACCCGGATGCCCTGCAAGGATGACCTTCTTAAAATGTCTTTCCCGGGTCGCATCCAGCATAAAGCCCACAAAATTGCTGATCTGAATAATCTGGTCTTTGGGAATGTCAACCAGATTCAATATAGAGCGCTCACCCAAGCTGCCCGGCACGAGTATGACGGTTTCGTAGCCAATTCCCCTGGCAATATCGAGCCCGCATAAAAGGGAGGTCTTGAAGGCGTCTTCTGACATGGGACGCACAATCCCTGTGGTGCCAATAATGGAAATACCTCCCAGAATACCGAGTTTTGAATTGAATGTTTTTTCACTTAAAACCCTTCCATTGGGTACCGAAATAATGACTCTTGCTCCATTCCTTTTGCCTATGACTTCTCTTACCGCATGCTCAATCATGCGTCTTGGAACAGGGTTAATCGCTGCATGACCCACGGGTACTTGTAGTCCTGGTTTTGTTACCCGGCCCACGCCTTCACCGCCATCAATCTCAATGGTTTCCCCAAAAATTCGTTCAACGCGTGCATGCACAGCGCATCCGTTTGTCACATCCGGATCGTCTCCCGCGTCTTTTTGTACAGCACAACCCGCCGCATTGTCTGATAGTTGCTTATTCAGAATGGAAAGCCTGAGCTTTACGCCTGCCGGCGTATCTATTTCTACCTCATCGGGAATCTTCCCGTGAAACAATCCGATTGCCGCCGCCTTTGCCGCGGAAGTTGCGCAACTGCCTGTTGTATAACCAAATCTCATATGTTGTCCTAAAAGTAGTGCCTGAATCTTGCGCAAGTGCAAGATAAAAGATGGTGAAACCATAAGGATTACCTCATGATAATTAGGGTAAGTGAGATTAACCTACTAATAAGAGGAGGTAACCCAAATGGTTAAAGA
>CAZBCT010000124.1:0-8572 GCA_964490485.1 uncultured Candidatus Brocadia sp.
TCTGTTGCTTCCTGTTTTTTCCTGGCAATCAGACCCGTCAACTTCTGCTTTACACAGTCAATGGCAGTCTGATAACATCGCTGAAAGTCCTGAAGGTGGTAATCAGGAATACCCTCTTCATAATGAAGAAGATGCTGGAATTTGTCGAGATATTCCATGAAATTCTTGAGTATCTTTGACGTACGGGCATCTATGGATACGGTGTATAAATGATCTTCAATGATATCCGTAGTCATGCGTACCTTAAAGGCAAATGTCCATACCTTGACGTTGTAAGGCTGAAAAGATGACATCTTTGGTTCTCTTTTCTTTACCCCATCCTTTCCGTGTTCCACAAAGGAAAAGGTTTTCATAGCCTCTGTCTGGATTATCTTCGGGACGACTTGAAATCCTGATAACCAGGTTGCACATACACAGCCCCTTGCTGTTGCATCTTTAACAATGGCATCGAAGAAGATACTGCCGGGCAGGAATAACTCAATTTGGTGATTTTCCTTTGCTGCCTCTATTTCGAAGGTAACGGTTTTCATCGTTGGTTCAGAGCCGTACAGGATGGTATACGTCCCCTCATCAACGAGTTCTGCTTCTCCTTCTTTCGTTTCTACATAATCAACAAGAAATTTTTCAAGAATTGCGGTACTCATCTTCGCCGTCCTCTGTGCCTCTTGTTTCTGCAACCGCTGTATTAAACTGGTCCCCGAATATCTTGTCTTCCGTCTTCTTTAACGTGGAGTATTTTTGTTTTGCAGCCAGCAGGTCTTCCCCCAGTTGATTAATTTTGTTCTCGAATTGCTTTGTATCAGGGGATTTTGTCCAGGCATCCATAATGAGGGCGTCAAAATCCGTCTCTTCGTCGAGTCTTCCCAGGATAACGTCGATTTCCCCGATAACAAGTTCAAACATATTTATCTTGGCATCGAGCAGGTACAAGATATAGTCTTCGATCGTGTCTTTTGCAGACAAATTGGTAACGTGCACTTCCTTTTCCTGGCCGATCCGGGAAATCCGCCCGATCCGCTGTTCTATCTTCATGGGATTCCAGGGGAGATCAAAGTTAACAATATGATTACAAAACTGGAGGTTTCTTCCTTCACTACCCACATCCGTCGCAACCAGCACCTTTGAGGAATGCTGAAATTCCTTAATGGACTTCTCTTTTTCATGCCGGGTTAGTCCGCCATGTAAGGGTGAATAGGGGATGCCGCATTTTCCCAGGGCTGTTGTTATTGCAGCATGGGAAGCCCTGAATTTGGTAAAAACAATTGCCTTATCGGGTATTTTATTGATGATATCAATCAACACCTTAACCTTTTCAGAAAAGGCAAGATGATTGCATTGTCTGATAAGATCGGAGATTGCAGCGCTGTCCGGAAGTTTATCTTTCAGACTTTCCAGGGTAGAAACGGCGGCAGGCGGTATGCTTCCAATCTCTTCCTGAAGGATCCGCAATGCCATTTTGATCTGCTGGGGAGAACCCGCATATTGATTTTTCACGATGTTGGATACCGAGTCATACAATTCCCTCTCGCTTTTACTCAACTGAATCCGTATCGTTTTGGCATATCGTTTCGTAAATTTAACGTCGCTCGTTGCACGTCGGTTGCGTATGATGAGTTCTCCGAGAAGAGCCCTCAACTGTTCGTAGTTTTTCGGAGTCAGGCGGTCGCCCGCAGAAACGAAGTTTTTCTTGAAGGATTTTAATGTCCCCAGTTCACCAGGATACACCAGGGTTACCAGATTAAACAACTCTTCCAGATTGTTCTGCACCGGGGTAGCGGTGAGGAGAAAGATGTACTTCTTCTTGAGAACATTCAGAAATTTCCAGCCCACGGTATTGGCATTCTTGAGGTGATGCGCCTCATCTACAATAATCAGATCGAAGTTCTCCTGTTGAATCGCATCCGAGTGAGGCGACTTCTTGGCGGTGTGGATTGACGCAATAATACGGTCGAATTTCCCCCATGCCACGCTTCCTTGCGATTTGAATTCCTTCTCGTCTGAGGTAATAAAATCAAGATTGCACTTGAAAAAAGTCTCTTCCTTCCATTGTTGAACAAGTGAAGGCGGAACCAGGATAAGGACTCGTTTGATCAGCCCCCTCGTAATCAGCTCGAGCATTGCAAGGGACGCCTCAATGGTCTTACCAAGCCCCACTTCATCGCAGAGCATTCCCCTGCCCCTGAATCTGCCCAGGAGTTTTTTTACCGAATTTATCTGGTGTTCAAAGGGAATAACTCCCCGGGAAAGATTGAGAGAGAGCAGGGTATCAAATGCCGGAAGCAGTGATAATTTATGCGCCTCGAGATTTAACCTGAAGAGCTGGTAAGTCTCAAACGTATCGGCATGGCCAAGCTTTTTTACATCAATATCGCTGGAAAAAGAAACCGGTATGCCAGCGATCTGAAAAACTTCAACGCTCATTCGTTTTGCAGGGAAATAAAATCTAATTAATGATCAAACGGAAGGTTTCATTATTTGACAGAATTTACAGGATAATCAGGATTACATGAAAGTCAAGATAGAAAATACGGATATTTTTTGAAGTTCCTCAGGTTGGTAGGCTAATAAGGAGAAAAAGTTCACATTAAAGTTTTAGGTAACAATTTAGTATTTTGAAAACCCAAAAGAGAAAGCCGTGTTTTGGTGGCTGTATCAGGGCGAATATACAGGGAGAGGCAGATTCAAAACAGGTCTTTGCAATTTCCAAATCCTGAAAGGATGTCATGATTATAGCCAATTGATGCGTTTTTGCCTGTTAACCCCGCAGGGGGTGACATTGGTTTTTTATGCGGTGTAATGGTAATTTTATTTCACCCCTTCAGGGTTGTGTATTTTATCTGCCCATGGTTCTATAATCATTTCAGCCCTTCGGGCTTTTTTATCGCATCCTTGTCGTGAGCCTTATCGAACGAGCGGATTTATTTTTATTGCATGTGAATACCTGCAGGTACGCAACTACAGAGAAAAGTGTTTTTCAAAAAGCAAAAGTGTTACAGTTTTGGTAACAATTTAGTATTTTGAAAATTTCCAATAATTGCGATATTTGCCGTGCAGGGGAGGGACGAATCTGGGTGTTTGCCCATATCTTTCATGCTTCACTTTGCACCATCTGCATCGTGCGGCGAAATGGTGGGTTCAATTCTTAATGGCCAGCGCAGCCTGTAGTGATCACCGAGAACACAACCCAAAAAGCCGGAAATTTCTCTTGACAAAAAGTATAATTACGGCCATGCTGCCTTGTATGAAAACAACAATATCAATCCCAGATCCAATTTTCAAGATGGCAGAGCAAGCCGCCAAAGCACTCGGAATATCCCGCAGCGAGCTTTACGCAAAGGCGATAAAAGAATTCTTGGAAACATATCACCATACGGATATAACACGAGAATTAACCAAAATCTATGCCGACGAGTCAAGCCACCTGGATCGAGAATTAAGCAAAATCCAGTCAGCCTCTATCCAAGGGGAAAATTGGTAATGAATCGGGGCAAAATTCGGTGGGCAAGCTTGACAGTTCCTCAAAGGATCAGAACCAGGGTATCGACGACCGGTAATAATCATTTCTTCAGACGCTTTTAATAGAAGCCTCATAAGGACGATTCTTGCGGTAGTGATCAGTTCCAATCTTCGTTTGGCGAAGACTCCAGGCAATGTTATGCTTCCAGCCGAAGAAACCGGCTTGTCAAAAAATTCAGTGGCAAATGTTTCCTAGGTCATCACATTAGACAAATGCTTTTTATTGGAATGTACAGGTATCGTGCCAGCCAAATTGTTAAAGAGGATTGAAGCTGGGTTGCGTTTGGCGATGGATTTGTAACAACAAAACAAGAAAAACGAACTGAGGGTATTGAAGTATTTTAGCTTTTTCGACAGCGAAATCGCGCAAAACTCCAGCGGCACAGCGGCTAAAAAAATATGCGGAACTGAGTTAGAAGAAATGATGGGGGTAGACCATAGTACGGTGAGCCAAGGGAGAAAACGATTACGAAAAAAAACTGAAAGACGACAAGCATCTTTCTCAGATTATCAAAAAGAGTTAAAGCAGATTTGTCAATGGTAAACAGGCTGTCCGAGAATACAACGGCTATCTTTAACGTATACTATATATTGTCTAATATTGATATGGCCGATCAATATGTAGTATAGTATTTGGTGTTCAAGGCAATTCTCGGACAGCCTGTAAAGATTTGACGCCTTTTGCCTTTCTTTTGCCTTTTGTGACCCCTTTTGTTATCCCGGTTTTGTTTGAATGCCTGGAGATTCAAACCTTATCGTTCTTGTCCTGAATTCAGGTAACTCCTAATTACAAGATTCAGGCTTTACGTAAAGAGAAAGAGGTAAATACCATGAAACGGACATTGTTGAGGGTTAAGAATTTGGAAAAATTTATCGAAAAACATGGAGAAGACCCATTTATTTCACAAAGCATATCAAAAATGCTGGACTATAAAATAGCGAACTATGAAGCAGAGATAAGGAGACTGGATAAAGAAGTAAAGATGTTTGAACGTACATACGGGATGAAGTCATCCGATTTCTTTAAGAAATTCAACAAAGGCAAGCTCGGTGATACTATGGATTTTATCGAATGGTCAGATGTACAATCGTCTCCTGGAAAAAAGGTCTTGTCAGAAATCGGAGTGACAATTTAGTTTTTTGAAAAGGTAGGGGCGAAGCATTTGCTTTAATTGGCATACATGCATTCATACCCAAACTGGCAAATGCTTCGCCTCTACACTGCGCGGCAGACATCGCTATTGTTGGAATTTTTCAAAAAATTAAATTGTTACAAATCGGAAAGGTTTTACTTACAAAGGAGCCAAAGGAGTGATGTCGGTGATAATGCTTATTTAACGCTATTTTAGCCTGTTATATTTTCTGCTTGACATGGATTTGATTTTAGAGTATACTCCCCCACACTACACACTACACACTACACACTACACACTACACACTACACACTACACACTAACAATAGTATCAATAAAAAATACATCAGGATAAGGGCAAACCCTGAGTGATCGGGGGGCGCAAAGTAATAGGGTCTTCTTAATACAAGGATGTGGTTAAAAAGAAGATAGCTATATCCTTGTATCGAGTCGTAAAAAGACAGCCTTACTGCCGAAAGGCTTTTTTTGTTTTCAAGGATGTTAAAACTCCTATGATTTACACGCATGTGCTGAATTACGGTCCAAAAGGAGCGCGAAGTCCAATTGATGAACCAAAAGCGGGGTCTTATGCTGATCAGCCTAAGACATCTGCTTTTCATAACAATTCTGCGCAACATAAAGCAGATAAATGAGATAATGAGATTTTTATATCCAAAATACCGACGTAATAGACTGACAGCCCAGCGTGCCGGGGGCGGTTATAATGACCAGTCTAATTATTGTTAGACCTCGGAGGAAATCCAATGGCAATTGTTAAGTCATCAGCGCCTACTCATCTAAGCATCTTTGTCACTGATCCCGAGACTGGACGGCCAGTCCAAAGACTACCTCTGTATGCGGAAGTCGCTGTGCCAAAAATCGTGCCCGTCCCGCCCATCAATGAGCGGTTTCTACAGCCGGTCAGTACGGCATTGGACAGAATCGACTCCCAAGCCTTCAATGACCGAGCAATGCCCAATCCGGTGGTGACGGCCGCGTTACAGGCATTCGCTGAGACAATCGACGACACCAGCCAAGCCCAGCTTCTGAGCCAATCGGACCGTACAAGAAAGCTGTTCGAAAAGGCGTTCCAAGACGTCCTCGAAAGCACCGGACGAGCGACGATGGCCGGGTTTTCAGCCGCGGAACTGAAGCCCCTGATCGCTGCTGCCCTTCGCAAAGTGGCCCCTGGAATGGAGCTTGGCGTGACGGCCGAAGTTAAAGAAACGGAGACAATTTGGGCAGACCCTTTAGGTGTACTGACAACCGATCATGTCGGCTATGTATCGTTCGATCTGAGGCGGCTTCGTCCCGATGTACAAATCATGTTGGCAGATGCGATCGAAGCTCGCCGAAAGGACCCAGACGCGGTCACGAAGCTGGCGATCTGGGTCTATCCCTATGGTCACCCAGGAAAGTTCGACGCTCTGAATCAGGCGCGCTTTGCGTTCGACGCCGTGGTGGCGCGGTTCTCGATGACCTGGAACACATTGCCGTCCTCGTTAATTAACATGGGGCCACGGGCGCTACAGAATCCGAGCCTCACCGACTGGCGATTGTCCCCCGCATCATTTGCCGCGAGTCCGAAGACGCTGGTCGGGGAGAATGGCTGTGAGGAGTTAGTTCCAGCGAATCTCACCCTGCAGGAATTTGTGCTCCGGCAGGTGGTTCGCCTGACAGATGAGCCCGGTGTGCTTGCCGACTTTACGGTGCCGAAACCGTACAAACGCGCCTATGTGGACGAGTACAAGGTCAGTTGGTTTTCTCTTGGGCACTCACTGGGGGAAATCCTCTACGGCCTGCCGCTCGCTCCCGGTGAAACGGTCAAGTTAGCCGTGATTGACTGGTCTTGGGACAGCCTGACCAAGCGTGACGAGACCACAAAGCTCACCGAAAACATCCTGCATCAAACTCATCGTGACCGGACGATTACTGAAACGGTGAAGGCCGGACTCCAGGAATTGCAGCGGGGTTCCTCTTTCATGGGCGGCATAGCGGGTGCGGCTGGCGGCAGCCTTGGCGTAGTCAGCGCGGGTATCGCCGGGAGCCTTGGCGGTTCAACTGCGACGAGCGACGGTAGCCGTCATCTGGGTGCAGAGAACGTGCAGCGCCTGAACGATAGTTTTTCGCAGGCGAGCTCCGCGCAGCGCGAGATCAACTCCACCGTTGTTATCCAAGCACGCCAGGAAGAAAAAGAAAGTATTCAAACGCGCACGTTTTCAAACTACAACCACAGCCACACGCTGACCATCCTCTACTACGAGGTGCTGAGGCACTACCGCGTGACCGTCGAATGGGTGCGCCGGCGTCCGGCGGTACTGGTGAAGCTGCCCACGAAGCTGCCAGGCGTCCTAACCGCGCAAGTCCTTCTTTCACACCGCTACCTGCTCGAGCCATATCTTCTCGACAAGAAGCTGAGCGCCGCGTTCGATGCCGCGGCGCGCTTCGTGCTCGGGGTGGAAAAGCTCAATCGCGAAACCACCAAGTGGGGCGCGAACATTCAGATGATCGATGAGGGCGCCAAGCCATTCGTCAAGCTCGTCGCCCAATTCTCCACGACCTCCAATGACACGTCCGAGCCGGCCTTCGTCGCGCTTCATCTTCACGACGGGCGCGTCTTCGAGTTTCAATGTGATCTCTCCAGCACCGAAGGGGTGTCACCGGAATTCGAGAAACCACTGCCCGTACCGATCGCTTGGGGTCAGATTAAGGGAGTCGAGGTCAAGCTCAAAGACATCAACGACGGCACAGACTGGGAGGAAACCAACATCCTGATTACGATGGCGACCGCCACCAACGAGCGCACAAACATCCTCGCGGATTCAGCCGTCAGAACACTCAATGACTCCGGAGACTCGACTGGGCTAATGTTTTCCATCCAACCTCCACCATTAAAGACGATCAATGTCGGACCGAAGCCGCAGGGCGTCGATTTCATCTCGGCAGAAGACGACCTCGCGCTCGCGAACCTGATCTCGCACATCGAAGCGAACCGCACCTACTACAACAGCGTGCTGATGCTGGCGACTGATCCGAACGCAATCGCCATCGAGTTCGAGAGCATGGCGTGGGCCGGGGGGCAGATGATGTCGGACCACGTCGATCCGACGCCGCTCGAGGTGTTCGGCAGCTACGTCGCGTTTCCGCTCGCCAAACAGGCGCCGCGATGAGCGAAGCAGATCGCGAAACTGTCCTGAAACGCCTGCCGCTAGCTTCGGCGAAGTCGGAGCGTCTCATCACCCTGCCGACACGCGGCGTCTTCGCTGAGGGTAAGCTGGGGCATTGCAATGTCTCGGAAGAGATCGATAATACACGGTTCTGGAAGTGGGAGGAGCATCCGATTCCCATCGAGGCGCCAGGTATTAATCCCGCCACGCCCATCCAGCCTCAGCCGAAGCAGGTTAATGCGACACCGACTGCTTTCCCGCAATCTTTGGTTAATATTGTCAATCCTTCGCCAGCGCCAGATCCCGCTGGGCTTACCGCCGCGCTGTCGCTGCTCGGCACACCTAATATCTTCCGCGACATGTCAGGGCGGCAAGAGGTTGCCGATCTGCTGAAGAAATTGTCCGACAATTCCATCGCCATTGCCGAGGCCGCTAATAGAGCACGTGAGATTCAGGCGAAATATGGTAGTGCAGCGGCGGCCACTGGAGCAACCGGCGCTGGCTTTGCTGGCAGAGGCAGCGGTGGGCAGAGCGGCACAAGTGTGCCAGATACCTTGCAACAGTTTGGGAAAGCGCTACAAAGCGGTCTGCGGTCGGGATTGGATACACCGCAGGGCGCTGCGGCATCGTATCAGAACGCAAAAGCCTTGGCCGAGAAGAGTCTCTTTGCGCAGACATCCGAGCCGGACTTTCAACTCGTATCTAGTATAACGTTTTCATAAAACATTTACGGATGACGGGGATTGTGATACAATA
>CAZBCT010000125.1:0-8551 GCA_964490485.1 uncultured Candidatus Brocadia sp.
ACATCTCAAATAAAAAAATATGATGACGTCCATGTACTTTTTGTTGACCGGTGTACCAGGTGTCATACGATAAACAGGATACTGAAACAAAACAAGACAAGAGAAGAGTGGCAGGAAACGATCATGAGGATGCGCGAAAATGCGCCAGAATTATTCCTGGATGAAGATATTCCCGCCATTACGGAGTACCTTGCCGAAAGGGGAAAAATGATGCGCGAAGATATAGCAGCTCAGATCATGGTAGAAAAATGCCTTGTGTGTCACGAAGTGGGCAGGATACTTTTAGAGCGAAAATCCCGGAAGAGTTGGGAAGATTGTGTTGCCGATATGCGTGTGCTGGCCAGACAAAAATTTCAAAAAGACTGGTTCAGCAGTGACGAATTCAGGCTCATTGTCGATATGCTTGTCATGACGCAGGGATTGTAAAAAGTTTGCATGTAGCCTTAATTATTGCACCTTGCACGAAAGATACCCCCTAGGTTTCCTGGCTCTTTTGGCTTGCAAAGGTAAGCCGCTCATGATATATTTTTGAGGAAGTAGAATATTTCGAAAACAGATACGGTAAAAATTTAGTTGAGTTTAAAAAAGAGTATGAAGCTGTATCGGAGGATTTTGAAAAATATGACGATTTAATGGCGTGGGAATTTGCACAACAAGGGAAAGACTACTGGAATAAAAAACTGGAAGAGTTAAAGAGTGTTCTATAAACTTATTGAAGAATTTTCGGATATCATTGTCAATTATGCTGTCTCTGAGTATAAGCGTTACGGTTCTGCTGTCTCACTTGTCGCTAAGGTCGGGTTTAAAAATGGCTCTTTGCTCTATATCAAAGATTATTTGTTCTTGGATGGTAAAAGAAAATATTCCTATCATTGGCAAGAGGCTCATGGTAGTTTAATTGCACGCTGGGACAATTCTCCACATCATGGCGAAGTATCTGGATTCTATTAATCTCATGAATTTATCAATCAAGTATATTACCTTATTATTGCTACTCCTGGGGGTTATTTTCTCTTCATACGATATCAATGCCAAAGAGGTGAAATGGAAATCTTACGCTACCGGCGAGGATAGGACAAGGCATTATTACGATCCTGAAAGTGTAACACCTATCTCCGGCAACATGGTTAGAGTATGGGAAAAGACAACTACTTCTGAAGCATCAACTTCTCTCACGAAGGAATTAAAGACCTTCCGGGAAATAGATTGTTCCCGTCGGAGGTATCGCGTTCTTGAAATGCGTGTAGAGTTTAGAGATGGAAGTGGAAAGGAGCAATCTTTTTCCAACCCTAAATGGGTAAATATTACCCGCAATACGTGGATGAATACCTTGTATGAGATTTTATGTAAGGCGAAATGAAGTTTTAGAAGGTACCCTAGGGTTTTTCAATTGGATAGCCTTCTGACTTCCACTGATTAATACCGCCTTCAACATTATACAGTTCTTTCAATCCTTTGTCTTTGAGCATCACGCATGCATTGGCGCTGCGTTTCCCCCTTGCACAATAAATAATCACCTTCTTATCTTTGGGAATCTTATTGATGTTTTGTTCAAGTTCCTGGATAGGGATCAGGTTGGCGTCCTTCATATGAGCCTCGTTATATTCCTCCGTTGTGCGCACATCCAGGATGAATACATCTTTTTCCTTATCGATTAATTCTTTGGCCTGCGTGGTGGAAATGTTCTTCACCTCTGTTTGCGTTTTTGCGCCATCTTCTCCTGCATGGAGTTCTTTAAAACTGAGTATGCTCGTAGCTGTGCAGAGGAATAAGAGTATAGCCGCAGATAATAATACTACCTTTCGTGAATTATCCTTCACATTCATGACATCGCTCCTTTTTGCCGGTTCAATCGTCCCCGATTGAACCGAAACAGTATATCCGTTTTAACCATGATTGTTTGTCTAAGACCCGACGTGGGCGTGACAAAATTCTTCGTAATCAATAAGCTCCCTGATTGTGGCCTTTTCACTGCATACCGGGCAACCGGGATTTTTGTGTATGTTGACCTTTTTAAAGTCCATATTCAAGGAATCGTAAATGAGTAACCTCCCTTTTAAAACCTCCCCCTTGCCCAGAATAAGCTTAACAACCTCTGTTGCCTGGATGGAACCAACTACGCCGGGCAGCACTCCCAAGACCCCGGCTTCCTGGCACGAAGGCACCAGGCCGGGTGGCGGGGGCATTTCGTATAAACATCGGTAACAGGGACCTTCAAATGGTACAATTGTGGTGACTTGCCCTTCAAACCTGAAAATAGAACCATGAGAAAGCGGTTTTTTAAGAAATACGCAGGCGTCGTTCACGAGGTACCTTGTAGGAAAATTATCTGCCCCGTCAAGGATTACATCATAGTCTTTGATAATATCCATAATGTTGTTTGAATTTAACCGGTCGGTATAGGGAATTACCTCGATATCGGGATTTAATGCCTCCAGGGTCTCTTTGGCAGAGATCGCCTTGGAACGTCCAACGTCTTTGGTGGAATGCAATATCTGCCGTTGGAGATTCGAATGATCCACGCAATCGCCGTCTGCAATGCCGATCTTTCCGATTCCTGCTGCGGCGAGATAAAATGCCGCCGGAGATCCCAAACCGCCTGCACCGACCAAAAACACCTTTGCGTTGAGAAGTTTTTGCTGTCCCTTTCCACCTACCTCCGGAAGGATGATATGCCGTGAGTACCGCTTTATCTGCTCTTCTGTAAATGGTGATGACATCGTATTCCCTTAATGAAGTTCGTATTAATAATAAGTTATTAGCACATTAACTAGATATGCATTAAATTTATTTTTGATGGTTCGTCAACTCCCAAGCCTAACATGGCGGCAGTAGAGATATATTTGGGTTCCCGATTTGCCTGCTTTAAAGAGGGAAGTCTTACCTCTTTTCGTTTTTCTTCAATGATGGTATGGCATATTCGATCCAGGGCCACGGGGTCTCTGCCAACAATAATTCCGTTAAAATTCCACGTCCATTGAGGCTTATAGCCAGGCCCACCATGATATTGCGCAAGAAGTGCATCACATACAATTAGCTTCACTTTCTTTGCAAGATAGGGATGAGTATTCAACTCGGCAATAAAGGGGTTGCAATTGTTCCCGTGATATTTATTTGGATTATGAATAATGCCAAAAAAATTCTTCATAGCTACGCTTACGCCAGCCAAATCATGATCCTTCAGAACAGGGACATTGATAATAGCCGTGCATAGACGAGAGACGATTTTACTAAAACAGGTGCCTACGCTGCCAGCTAATTCAGGTTCCGCCTCATAACCACCACCGGGGAGCTCATCGGTACCAAAACATTGGACTCCTTCGGTCATGCGGCGGGCGCGGAACCCTGCGGTTTCCAGCTCCCGGTTGAAACGCTCAAAAACAATAATGTTTTTGTCCTTAATGCCCGCCAGCTTTAAACCTTGTATAATAGATTCCACAACCTCAACATGGGGTGACATGTTCTTTCCGGAGAGACAATTCAGTTTTATGCCAACAACATCATTTGGCCTAAAGAGGGATTGCCATGCCTTTTCTGGTGATGAAGCAGCGGTCAATTGCATGATAGCTTTTTGCAGTAAGAGTGAAATCAGCGTTTCTTTTATCGTCCCCGTTTTTTCATACAAGGCGTCATCACGAGCAAGAATTACCGTAGATGGCGCACGTGCCGATTGATCTTCCCCCCACGCGATTGGAAAGGGATAATTTAAGAGATGCCTTCCAATGAAAGTAGATGCGCAAATGCCACTTCCGATGGATAGGGTTTTTTTAAGAAATATTCTTCGGTCATTATTAATCTTCATAGAAACTTATCATAGAAATAAACTATGAAATTGTCAATTAAGTTATTTATGTAGCACAAGCCGCCGATCAGGGAAAAACCCAGGCAATTGAAAAATACGCTCTTGCAATACTATATATCTTGTGTTTTAATTAAAACGATGACCACAAGGATTTTGAAACATAGATGGCATCAATAGAAGTTTTTTGAAATCGGTTTACGTAGTGCTATGAAAACTCACTTCACGCGGTTTTTTATTTTTCTTTTTTCTGCCCTCTTTATTGGGTGCACCACGGTTAGATATTATCCCGTTAATTTTATTGAATCACTTCAACATCCTACAAAATTCCCCGAAGTCTTTTCGTCTAACGTACAAAACATAGAGGAAGTTGCAAGTAAAAATCCCCTTGGCGAAAATGAAGATGTAAAGATAACGGATGTGGGTGAAAATAAAAATTCAAGCATGCACCTTATCCAGGTACGTGAAAACGGAGAGTTTCGTCCTCATTACCACAAGCGGCACGATGAAGTCATCTATGTTAAAAAAGGAAGTGGAATTGCTACGCTTGATGGTACGAGATATTTGGTTAATTCCGGTTCTATCTTGCAAATTCCCAGCAAAACAGTGCATAAGTTTGTCAATACGGGTGGTGAACCATTTATAGCCGTTTCTATTTTTTCTCCGCCATTTGACGGAAGAGATGAAAAATCTATAAAAGAAAGGAGGAAATCTGTCCGTGGTGGGAAAGAAGAAAAAAGGCTTGCAATGAAAAAACCAGAAAAAATCCCGGAACATAATCAAAAATCATCAGGAGAAGAAGTAGCTGAGGACGAAATCCAGGATACCGTGGCTAAATCACAAAGAGTTGCAGAAAATAAGCGAAATGAATATTTTCCAGATGAACCAGATTCCACGACAGAAGAACCGCCTGAGCTTTCTAAAAAAAATAAAATATCAGAAAAGAAAAAGAAGTCAAAGGAGATAATGACTTCTGAAGCTCCCTCAATAGATATTAAAGACTTGCATGAAAAACTTACAAAATTGTTGGAATTGAAAGAAGAAGGGGCTATCTCTGCGGATGAATACGAGGAAAAGAAAGATGCTCTCATGAAAGGCGATGATATTGGTGCGATTCCCGAATCAAAAGGCTATGCAAAAAAGAAAATTCCATTAGAGGACGAAGAAATTATACCACAGCTTGTAAAGCCTGAAGCTAAGGATAAAGATTTCTCTGGTGAAACTCAGGATAGAACGCTGGGTTCATCAGATTTAGCTGACGAAACGGGACATTCCGTCCATGAATACTCCTCTAAAGAAGAGGTGTCTTCAACTGATGACAAGCTCAAGCTTTTAGAAGAAATGAAACAAGAAGGTTTAATTACTGATGAAGATTACGCAAACAAGAAAAAAGAACTATCCGGTACAATAAAAGCAGAGACGGAAGCAGAAACGTCCAAAAGCTTCTCCATAGAAGATCGTACTGCAGAATTAAAAGAGCTATTCGACCAGGAACTTATAACAGAAGAGGATTATAAGCATAAGCTGGAACAAATTACTTCCGTCTCAACAAAGAATAGTTTCGCAGACCTTGCTTCCGATGAAGTGAAACTGAACTCAATGTTGTCCGACAGTGCCACTGAAAATGAGAAAGTAAAAGACCTGAAAGAACTATACGACCAGGGTCTTATTACCGAGGATGATTATAACTTCAAACTCAAAGAACTTATCGGTGCTGCAACAACGAGCCCATCCACGAATGTTTCTTCAGAAAAAGGAATTGAAAACGACAAGCTCTCAGAATTAAAGGAAATGGTGGATGAAGGAATTATTTCAGAGGAGGACTACGAGTTTAAAAAGGCACAGTTACTGGGCAATTAACCTTGCCATCCATAAGCACTTCACCAATCAAAATTTTCAAATTTCCCTGCCATCCTCAATTTCGAAAAATACCTTTGTATCACACTCATCCTAATTGTTTCTGGCATGTGTTTCGCTCTCTTTTTAGTTAACATTTACTTATATGGTAGACAATCGCAAAAACTGAGACTTTTCACTTGATATTTTCAGTCAAATCAACTATATATATCCAAAAATATCACGGCATAGCAGCAGGTAGCTATAATATGAAACTATACTGCGTTATTGACTCATGAATGCTATGCATGTCGGGATCCGTTGATTAAAAGTGGAAAAATTTTTGCTTAATGGCTGAAACCGTGCACCAGTCGAAATTACGAATAATATTTTCTGTTTCAGCGATATAAATTTTGAAATATATTGTGTTGATATTATGCTACAATGTTTTTTAAAGAAAAAGGGAGGCGACCAGATGTCAATAAGAAGGTTTTTGAATTTGTGCGTTGTACTATGCCTTGGTCTTTTAAGTATTCCTTTGTTTGGGGTAATACGACATGGTTATGGTGCAGAAGTCTTACCGAGACAGTCACTGGATCATGCGGAGTTTGCAATCCATGAAAACCAGGATGATTTACACGCATGGTCATCATTAGAGCGAACAGCAGGGATAAATGCTGAAAATCATACAATTCTCCTTGCCAGTAACAGTGGAGAAACTCAAACAATAATCAAGTCAGAACCCGCTGCTGCTCAGGGTGAAGGACATGGGAGCGGAGTTTCCAGGGCAATGGAGGATTTCCTTGAATTAGCTAAATACGGCAAGGCAATTCATGTGATGGCCATGTTAATGGTCGGTTTCGGATTTTTAATGGTTTTCGTAAAAAAATATGGTTACGGCGCAGTTACTGCAACCTATATTGCAGTAAGCGTTGTCCTTCCCTATTACATGTTTCTCAAGAAGATGCATATCTTCGGAGAACCGGCAGAATTAACCATGGATCGATTGATCCTTGCTGAATTTTGTGCTGCAAGTATCTTAATTGCTATGGGCGCTTTTTTAGGAAGACTAAAGATGTCCCAATATATTATCATGGCCTTGATATTCGTTCCCTCGTATATGCTGAATGAATGGATTATGTTAGATAATGGTATGGGGCTTATTCCAAAGGGACAATTGATCGATACGGGCGGTTCTATTGTCATTCATCAATTTGGCGCCTATTTTGGATTAGGGGTAATTGTCAGGATGACCACGAGTGAAGATTTTAACAAAAAAATCGAATCTGATAAGATCAGTAATCAATTCTCCATGTTGGGGAGTATGGTTTTGTGGATCTTCTGGCCTTCCTTCTGTGCTGCACCGGCAGAAATTTCAAAGATGCCTCTGGCCGCAGTAAACACTGTTCTTTCGCTCTGTGGTGCGACCGTAGCTACGTACATCGCAAGCACCATGATTCGGAAAAAGATTGCCATAGAAGATATGGCTAATGCTGCCCTTGCCGGTGGTGTTGCAATTGGTTCTTCATGCGCTCACACAACGCCAAAGGCTTCTCTTATTCTGGGTTTCATTGCTGGCATTTTAAGTGTCATTGGTTTCGCTCTCATTCAACCACGAGTCCAAAAGGCGATCAAAGGGATTGACACCTGCGGCGTTCACAACCTTCATGGAATGCCAGGTATTCTTGGAGGTTTGGCAGCTATCTTTATTGCCAAAGATGTTGTGCCGGGACTACAAATCAAGGGCGTGTTTGTGACGTTTATTATTGCATGGATTACCGGGCTTGCAGCAGGAACTATTGTGTCTTTATTTGGTTACCGAAAGCAGTCTTATGATGACGCCGTAGAATTTATCGTTGAAGAGGAACATCACTAAGATTTATTTAAAAAAGATTTATTATCTGAACCCTCCCGTATTTCTGAATGCGGGAGGGTTTTTTTATTTATAAGGGAATACGCCGAATTGTTATTTAAGCAGAGAAAATGAATTGGTCCGCTGTATGAGAAATTGTAAGACGGAAAAACGTCACCAGGACACTGCGTTCAAAAGCAAACATAGTGTCCTGGTGCAAGATGAAAACTGCAGATGAGCTGAACTAATTGCTTTCCTTTACAATCCGGCCATGAACAGGTTGAATAGGTCTTGCGTCACGCTTGAATAATGAAGTAAATTTATCCAACGCTGATTTCGTTTCCTCGATGGGAGTCTTCAAGATGAACCAAGTCACATTTTCCGTGCAAGGTGGTGTTGTAAGCGAACCAGGATAGGTATAATATGCGGTGGTATTCCGTGGAAGGAGATGTTTCGCACATATCTTTATATCAGAAACAACATGTTCTGTACCCACATCTTTTGGAAAGTTGCTCCACAGGGTTTTTATGAAGGCATTTTCTTTGCCTTTGTCAATGAGTACCGCGACCACTGCGAGATGGCCATGATCACCCTTGTGTACTAAATGCGCCTCCATATCATAATGTTTCCCATGTATGACGTGCTCGCTCGGCGTATGAAAGTGAAACTGCACAAGGTCGTATTTCTTATGACCAATAGTTATGTAGCTTCCCTTTTCATAGTTGACCTGAATGGTATGACCATTGTTGATGATCTTTAAAGGGGTTGGATGGTAATGAAATATGATCTCATCCAGTTTGGCCTTTTCCGTTACGGTAATACTGATAGGTGACTGCATATCTCCAATTTTACAGTGCCACTTTTCGAGCACGAGCCTGTCCCAATGATCGGGACCCACCTCCCCTTCGTAATCCCAATGGACTGAAGGGCTTTGTGTGCCTGAACTGGCAATCACCTTTGTTAGTCCAAGAAAAGAAAGAGACAAGAACATTGTTGCTAAAATAAACTGTTTCCTCGTATTCATCATATCCCCTTTCTCTATAATATTTTAATTAGGCTGCCTT